>NZ_JAUBDI010000010.1:0-133754 GCF_033253735.1 Sporosarcina saromensis
TACCTCCTGTGAACTTAATGCCCAACAGGAGTGTAAGTATTTTTTCAGATGTTGGCAAGTGGCCTTTTTTTTATACATAAATTAGCTGCCGTTTTCTACATTTCTAGTGTGCCATAAACAATTGAATCGACATCTGATGATGCGGTGAATCGTAAATATTTCGCTAAAGGTTTTGGGGAAGTTAAACGGGAATCCGTCATGACCATGACGAACGGAGAAGAATACAAAGTGACATCGACCTTGTCATCCGTATCAAAACCATAAAAGGCGCGCCCACTTCTTCTAAAAAAATCACAAGTAAAAAAGAGGCTACCTCGTAAAAGGTGCCTCTTTTATTTGACGAATTATTGTTTCACTACGTTAGCAGCTTGAAGACCACGGTTGCCTTCTACAACTTCGAACTCAACGTGTTGACCTTCATCCAAAGTTTTAAATCCGTCTCCCTGAATAGCAGAGAAGTGTACGAATACATCGTCTTCTCCTTCAACTTCGATGAATCCGAAGCCTTTTTCAGAGTTGAACCATTTTACAGTACCTTGTTTCATGTGTGACTACCTCCAAATAATTGTACTTTCTAATACATGAAAAAAATTCACATATTACAAAAGGCACCGACAACGCCGATCACCTTTTGTAATACGTGAATCCGTCTGTTTCGGTAAAACTGATATTGTTACTGTTACTATACCATACCCAATTTAATTGTCAATATAACAATATCAAATATTCGAATTATTCTTCAGAATAATTGGAGCAGGCTCCCCATCGACAAAAGAGATAATGCCGTGAAAAATTTGCAACTCATCATCACAACCTTCACAATAGACTTTTTCTTCATCAGACCAAAATGCAAAGAAACATTCTTTACGCACTTCATGATGGTCAAATTGTCCAGAAAATTGCATTGTAACTGTATCCATATATTGTTTTGCTTCCGCTTTACAAGTAAAAACTTTTCGTGTTTGAATTTTTTCCTTCCAATCTTCAAACAACCACCACGGTTCATAGTCTGCTTTCATATAAATCACTTCATACATAGTTGATAGCTCCTCCTATCCATAAAGACCGTGAGTGGATTTATTTTAACAAATCCTTTCTCCAGTTCCAAGTAAATGGTTTCGTGTGTCCAATAGAATGTATTTCCCCTTCAAATACGTTATACTTGAACGTATAGACTGAAACTTTTCGGCCATTAAAACGTAATAAAGTAAAGAGACTTGAAGGAGGCCTGCATTCGATGCAAGAAGTTAAACAATTTTTCCTCAGACACTTTATCATTGCGCCCGTCAGCGCAGCAAGTTGGTTCACGATGATTTTTGCTGCAGGCATCAACCCATTTGCTGCAACAGGCCTAATGATTGCCATCTATCTAGGAGGTAATTTCACAATAAAACAAGTCCAACTTTCTTCAAATGTAAAACAACTCGGCATGTCTAGATCCGAATATAAGCATATTCAACATCAAATTACTGAAGCAAAAGGAAAAATAAAACAATTGAACAGCCTATATGGCCAAGTGCGATCTGTACAAGCGTTTAAACAAGTGTATGAAATGAACAACTTGGCTAGAAGGATTCTTACCATTGTACGCAAAAATCCTGCGAAATTTTACCACGTAGAAAAATTTTTCTATTCGCACTTGGATTCTGCGGTCGAGTTGACGTCAAAATACGCTATGCTTGTCAATCAACCATTAAAAGATCAAGAAATCAGGATTGCCCTGCAACATACAAGGGAAACACTTACTGATGTAAACAAGCAACTTGAACAAGATTTAAGAGGGGCTTTAGCTACAGACATCGAACAGCTTCAACTTGAGCTCGATTATGTAGATGTAACGATGAAAAACAACAAACCGTTGCTCGATATGAAAGGGGATTTCCGCAATGACAGAAAATAATTCGACGAACAATGTGAAAACAATGGATGACCTATTAGATAATCCTTTTACAATGGATGACACCTTACTACCAAAAGAGATGCAAACTGAACAACAAAATAACGGTGTCGCTGTTAAACTACTGGATCGTTTAACGCCGGAAGAACAGGATAAAGCGAAGCAATTAGCGGAACAAATTCCAGTTGGAAACTATGAAGCGATTATCACCTATGGAGCAAATGCCCAAAATGAATTATCACGCTTCTCACATAAAATGCTTGATCATGTCCAAAGCAAAGATATCGGTCCTGTCGGTGACGTGTTAAGTGATTTAATGGGAAAACTATCTGAAATTGACCCTGAAGATTTGTCCGAAAAGAAGAAATCAGGTCTTAGTCGTTTATTTAAAAAAGCAACTCGTTCCATTCAAGAAATGATGACGAAATACCAAAAGCTCAGCACACAAATCGATCGAATTGGCGTTCAACTTGAACATTCAAAACGCGGTTTACTCGAAGATGTTCAAATGCTAGACAGTTTGTATGAGCAAAACAAAACGTACTTCCAAGCATTGAATGTATACATCGCAGCAGCTGAATTGAAGCGAGATGAGATTGCTAATGTCATTATTCCTGAAATGCAACGGAAAGCTGAACTTTCAAATGACCAAATGGCCTTTCAAGAAGTGAATGATATGGGCCAATTCCTTGATCGACTGGAAAAAAGGTTGTATGATCTTCAGCTATCACGCCAGATTACAATTCAAAGTGCTCCGCAAATACGGATGATTCAACAGACAAACCAGACGTTAGCAGAGAAAATTCAATCATCCATCATGACATCCATTCCATTATGGAAAAACCAGATTGCGATTGCGCTTACGTTAAATCGTCAACGGAAAGCAGTTGAGTCACAGCGATTAGTGACAAAAACGACAAATGACCTTCTTTTGAAAAACTCCGAAATGCTGAAGGTCAATTCAATTGAGACTGCGAAGGAAAACGAACGTGGAATTATTGAAATTGATACATTGAAGAAAACACAAGAAAATCTTATCCAAACGATTGAAGAAACGCTTGTCATTCAAGCGGATGGGCGTGCAAAACGAAAAGCTGCTGAAGTGGAAATAGCCCGTATGGAAGAGGAGTTAAAACAGCGATTGTTAGCGGTTCACGAGAAAACGCAAACCCCTCGCCCTTCCTGAATTCGCAAAAAGCAACTCACCTAGCCTATAGGTAAGTTGCTTTTTTCATGAAGGTATATCATTGACTAATAACGATCGATAACAATTTCCGCAAAATTCGTAGCGTCTGATCAGAAAACTCTTCCACTGATGTGGATGCTGCTGACTTATTGCCAAACATCATTGCAAACAAAGCACGTTGTTCTTCCGTCGGCTCATCTGTCGCTAAAAACAAATGAATGACCGATACGCCATTTTTCTCTGCTTCCATCACTGCTGCACGTGTATCCATTATTCCATTCCGATCATAGCCAAATGCTGAAGGTTCACCGTCTGAAAAAACAAGTAGAAATTTATGTTTTTCATTTTGATTGAGTAAGCGCTTCATCATCCATCTGATTGCAAAACCATCACGGTTATCTTCGTTCGCCTCTAGAGAGAGGATGGTTGCACCGTCATCTCTTGTCGTCTTTTCAAATGAATGCAAAATGTCAAATACATTTGGTTGCATTTCTTTGGATGCATGGTTTGCATCTTCATAGTAAGAGGAAATTTCATGCTGTACAGCAAGTTGCCGTAATACATCATGAAACAATAAAACGGCTTTTTTTGTTTCATCCAATTTATCCATCATCGAAGCTGACCCGTCCACGAGTAAACCAAAAACTGCATCCAATCGCTCAGAAGGTTTATTCTTCCGATAGAACGGTTTCGGTCTTTCATCTACAACCATTGTCAATAGATCAGCTGAAAGCCTTCCCTTACTCAATTTTGTTCGTTTGTACTCTTCCTTTTGTTCAATCCGCTTTTTCATCTCTTCTATAAATGAGCGTACAAAAGGTTTCTGTTGTTCTCGCCACTTTAACAGCTTTTCAATTGTCACTGAATCGGTTTTCGCTTCCAATACATGTTCTTTATAAATGACATGAAGATGCTCTTTACCAAAATCGTGACCTGCCTTTTTAAAATCCGACGGTCTCTGGCTTAGAACCTCTTCTTTCATAGGTTTCGCTTGGGATTCCTTTTCGTTCCCTGTCGATGTACCAGAGCCGATTTCATGTATTTCGGCATCGTCATTTCCTTCCACTGCGTCTGTCCCATTCCCTTTTCCAGCTCGACCATGTTCCAACTCATACTGCAAGTGAACACCTGTTTCCCGTTCACTTTCACGGTGCCACGTCCGAAACAGCTCTTCAATGGTGTCTTTCGTTTCTTCATCTCCTAGTTGTGCGTCCCGCATTCCGTCATGGTAATGAAAAACGTCATTCTGTTCGGTAATTGCTTCGCCTACCGCATAATATTGACGAATGAGATCTTTTTCAATATGACCTTCCACGATGAACATGATGCGATGTACGAGTTGAACCATATCATAAGTGTTTCTCGCATCCGTTGCTTGCATTGCGAGCATTTGAACTTGTTCCATTGGAAATGACCAGCTTAACGGTTGGAGCGAAAGTGAACCTGCATGTATTGTTTGAAAGAGGTAATTCAGAAAGGCATCCGCAAGAAATCCTTGCTGCCGATTTGCTGTTAATTGATCGTGATGATAATCCAGCATGACGTCTCGTCGAATTGAAAATGCTCTCTTCGTCCCGGGACGACTCCTTTCGATCTTGTCGATTAATCTAAATTCTTCAAATAACAAGAGCATTTGTTCAGCAAGTTTCTTTAATGGATGCGACTCATAGTTTTGGCGAAACTGCAACCAATCATTCACAGAAAAGCACTTCCAAAAACCTGCTGTTAGTAAATAGACATCAGACAATCTACCCGCATGAGTCACGACTTCATTTCGATGCCTCCAAAAAACGCTCAGTGAAATGATCCCCTCTTTAGGTTGAAACTCCACTAACTTCCGCTCCGTCAATTTTATATACGGAGCGTCTGCTAGCGCCATGCCTACCCGTTCGTATAATAGGAGTTTGTTGACGTCGACAGATTCGTCATTGAATTGAATGAATCGATTCAATTTCACCAATTGGCTCGCCTCATTTCACCCATGTAACGACTAGCTCCATGACTAAATCACGCTCTATTTTATCTTCCAATTTTTCAGCAATCGCGTATGTGATGGCCCGCTCAAGAGGCATATGTTCCGCTAATGCAAGGGCATCCAACAAACTTCTGACGGAGGCAGCTTCCTCGGACAACAGCCCGTTTAACACTTGTTTCTTTAGGTCTTCGTGAATGTGAAGAAATGTCTCAACCATTTGCGGAGTCGAAGATGGATACAATGCTGTCATGACCTTTTCGAGTTGATCGCCCGTTAAGTAAGGGATGGAGAACGTGACAAATCTGTTTTTCAAAGCTTCGTTCATAGGTGAAGTACCGACATACCCTTCATTGATTGCTGCAATGACCGTAAAGTCTTCATGTGCATGGATCACTTCACCGGTAAATGGATTTGTCAACATTCTCCGATGGTCTAGCACACTATGGAGGATCGGAAGTGTTTCCGGCTTCGCCATATTAATTTCATCGATATACAAAATATGTCCATTTTTCATTGCCTGGACGACGGGACCTTCAACAAATTCAATATGCGTATTTCCTTCTTTCGCAATAATTGTCTTAAACCCTAACATCGACTCGGCATCTAAATCGACAGAGCAATTAATGCTTTGCATCGGTTGCTGAAAATAGGCTGAAATACTTTGTGCAAGTTTAGTTTTCCCCGAACCGGAAGGACCTTTTAATAGAATCGGTTTTTGCAACACGACTCCAATTAGAATATCTTCCCATAATGAAGGAATTGGAGAAATGTAACCACCTTGTTGGATCAATGTGTGATCATTTTGCGTATATTGCCGATTTACACGACGTTTTTGGGTATCAAGCACAAGTTTATTCATTCTTAATCAATCCTTTTCATTCGTAAAAAGCCCAATGCCGAGCGAAGCGACATTGGGTAACATTTTATTCAAAATAGGTTTTATAATAGCCGCCGACTTTACCTGTATTGTCTACGATAAAGAAGAATTCATCCGTTTCATTTTTCACTTCGTATTCTTTGCCAGGCGTTAATACATTCGTCACCACGTATTTCTCTGCATCAGCATGTTTACAAACTACTGTACGAATTGTCGGAGCAGTTGTCCATTCTGTAAAAGTCATTTCATACACTCTCCTTTGCGTTCATTTGAAAAAAGACCCGAATAGATCGGGTCCTCGTTAAGCTGTCTTTATTACGAACCGAGAAGAAGGTCTTCAGGGTTTTCAATTAATTCTTTCACCATTTTCAAGAAACCAACAGAATCTTTTCCGTCAATTACACGGTGATCGTATGATAATGCAATGTACATCATCGGACGAATTTCAACTTTATCGCCAACAGCGATTGGACGCTTTTGGATAGTATGCATACCGAGAATACCTACTTGCGTACCATTAAGGATTGGTGTAGAAAGGAGTGATCCAAATACCCCACCATTTGTAATCGTGAATGAACCACCGCTCATGTCCGCAAGCGTTAATTTATTGTCGCGTGCTTTCGCTGCAAGTTCACCGATGTTCGCCTCGATTTCTGCGAAGTTTTTACGGTCCGCATCACGAACGATTGGTACAACAAGACCACCTTCAGTTGACACAGCAATTCCTACGTCAAAATAATGCTTCAGGATGATTTCATCGCCATCGATTTCAGAGTTGACGTATGGGTATTTTTTCAATGCTGCAACGACAGCTTTCGTAAAGAATGACATGAAGCCAAGGCGCACATCATTTTTGTCGAAAAACTCATCTTTCTTGCGAGAACGTAGTTCCATGACTGCAGTCATATCTACTTCGTTGAAAGTCGTCAACATTGCTGTAGATTGCTTCACTTCCAATAGACGTTTCGCAATCGTTTGACGACGACGTGTCATCTTTTCGCGTGTTTCGCGTCCGTCTTCAACTGCTGGTGCAGCCGCTTTTGGAGCTGGCGCTGCTTGTGCAGCAGGAGCTTTAGGAGCTGTTCCGTGTGCTTCAACATCTTGCACGCGTACACGACCCATTGGATCCACGGTAGATACAGCAGCCAAATCGATTCCTTTTTCACGCGCTAGTTTGCGAGCTGCAGGGCTTGCAATCGTACGATCAGTAGATGATGCATCTTCTGCTGGTTGCGCTGGCGCTGCTTCAGGTGTAGCGGCAGGTGCTTCTTCCGTTTTTGGTGCAGACGCAGCTGGTTGAGCTGCAGGGGCACCTGCACCTTCTCCAACTACCGCAATTACTTGACCGACTTCAACCGTATCGCCTTCGCCAGCAAGTAGTTCTTGGATGACGCCTGCTTCTTCAGAAATGACTTCAACGTTTACTTTATCTGTTTCCAATTCAACGATGAATTCACCTTTTTCTACGCTTTCACCTGGTTGTTTCAACCATTTTGCAATTGTTCCTTCTGTAATCGATTCTGCAAGTTCAGGTACTCTAATCTCTGCCACAATAAATTCCTCCTCTGTTCTAACCGTTTAAACGGTAACTAACATTGCAATTTCATGTAGGATATTGACTTATTTTTTTAAAGCTTCATCAATAATGCGCTGTTGTTCGACTTTATGGTCTTCCCCGTTTCCTTCTGAAGGGCTCGCTCGATGAATACGGCCAACATAAGAAATGTCTTTGCCGTCTGCAAGTTCACGTAAATATGAATAAGCAAATGACCAAGAACCCATGTTTTTCGGTTCTTCCTGTACCCATACAAGTTCCTTCGCTTTCGGATAACGAGCAAGAATTTCAGCAATCTTATCGGAAGGGAATGGATACAGTTGTTCAACACGAACGATGTGTAAGTGATCGAACCCTTCTCCATCTTTCACCTTCTCAGCGAGGTCAATTGCCATTTTACCACTTGCGAAGAGGATCTTTTTCACTTTTTCAGGTTTTTGACCTGTTCCAGGTTGTTCAAGAACAGTTTGGAAATGGCCGTCTGACAAATCACTGACATCTGCTCCTACTAAAGGATGACGCAACAATGATTTTGGTGAAACGATAACAAGTGGACGTTCCACTTCCGTACCAAGCATTTTCGCCTGTCTACGTAAAATGTGGAAATAGTTTGCCGCACTTGATAGGTTGGCAACTGTCCAGTTATTTTCAGCACAAAGCTGTAAATATCTTTCAAGACGTGCACTGGAGTGTTCTGGGCCTTGCCCTTCGTACGCATGTGGTAACAACATAACCATTCCTGATTGTTGTCCCCATTTTGAGTGACTTGCCGAAATGAATTGGTCAAACATCGCTTGAGCCATATTCGCAAAATCTCCATATTGTGCTTCCCAAATGGACAACGCTTGGTCTTTCTCTAAGTTATACCCAAACTCATAACCGACAACAGCAAATTCTGTTAATGGGCTATTGTATGCTACGAACGATGCATTCGATCCACTAATATGATGCAAAGGAACGTATTCTTCACCAGTCTTTTCATCATGCAACACAAGATGACGATGTGCAAATGTACCACGTTGGACATCTTGCCCAGTTAATCGGATAGGTTTTCCATCTTGCAAAATTGAACCGAATGCTAACTGTTCTGCATGTGCCCAATCCACTTTACCTTTACCTTTAAATGGTTCCTCACGGCGTTTCAAAATACGGTTCAATTTGCTGAACACTGTAAAGTTTTCCGGATACGTAAGCAATTCTTCATTCATACGCGTTAACTGCTCTTCAGACACGCCTGTTTCAAGGTCTCTTGGATAACCGTTCAAGACGATTTCCGGTGTCGCATTCGAGCTACGTTTTGCATCAGAAGAATGTTCTTTTACGCGATCATAAGCGGATTGCATAACTGCGAATACATCAGAATCCATTTTTTCAACTTCTTCTTTGCTGAGAATATTCGCATTCACAAGTTCCTCGCCATACAGTTGTCTTGCCGTAGGGTGTTTATGAATTAAGTGATACATCATTGGGTTCGTAACGAGTGGTTCATCCATTTCGTTATGTCCGTATCTTCTATATCCAACTAAGTCTATTAAAATATCCTTACCGAATTTTTGACGGTATTCAAAAGCGAATGCCGCAGCTGCAATCACTGATTCAGGACTGTCTGCGTTCACATGCATGATCGGTACTTCAAAACCTTTTGCAGGATCTGATGAATAATGTGTTGATCTTGAATCGTAATATTCGGTTGTAAAGCCAATTGTATTGTTCGCGATAACGTGGATGGATCCGCCCGTACGGTAACCACGCACTCGACTATAGTTAAACGTTTCCGGTACAATTCCTTGTCCAGGGAAAGCGGCATCTCCGTGAATCATAATTGCGTATGCTGCATTTGTATCCTGTACAGGAATCCCTTCGTGGTCAGTTGTTTCCTGTGCAGCGCGTGTTTGACCTGCTACGACCGGATTGACAACTTCCAAATGTGATGGATTGTACGCTAAGAAACGTTCCATCCCCGATGGTCCTTTGTACAAACCGCCCATATGGTATTTCACGTCTCCGAACCAGCCACGCGTCGTGACAAGTGAGCCGTCTTCAGGAAGAAACGGAGATGAAGGAACACCAGCGAACTCCGCGAACATCATTTCGTAAGGTTTGTTCAAAATGTGGGTTAATACATTTAATCGACCACGGTGAGCCATACCAATTAATAGTTTCTTCATTTTTTCCGCTTCTGATTTACGGACAAGTTCATCTAAAAGGAGAACAAGTGAATCCAAACCTTCAATGGAGAAACGTTTCGCCCCGACAAAAGTGCGGTGTATGAATTTCTCAAACCCTTCAACTTTTGTCAATCGGTGTAATAGTTCTTTTTTATTTTCAGCTGAAAGACTAACTGAGATTTCCCCATTTTCAATTTTACCTTGAATCCAATTGCGTTCTTCTTCATCAATGACATGTGCAAATTCATAAGCGATTTTGCCAGTGTACAATGATTTCAAATAATTCACTGCATCCAACCCGGTTTCTACAGTAGATGGAGCATTTTTCATAAATAAGGAGGCCGGCATTGTCTGCAAATCGTTTTCTGTTAACCCGTAGTAAGAGAGCTCGAGTCGTGTCGAGTCTTTAGGACGATCATTGAGTGGATAAATATCCGCTGCAAGATGACCATATGCACGAATCGCATCAATTAACGTATACGCAGCTAAAATCTTTCCGAAATCGCCCGTTGGGACGGCAGCTGCTGTTGTTGCCTGCTCAACACCATCCACAGAAGGTGCTCCGTAGCTTCTGAACATTTCTGCAAGCTCTGGATCTACTGATTCTGGTGAAGTTTTGAACAGTTCATACATTTCCATTACATACCCGAGGTTCGGACCTTTGAAAACCGAATAAGGGGAACGTTGGGCACCAACATTGTTCGACATGTAAAATGACCTCCACATTTGCCTATTGGCCTGTTGTGTTTATATTTTTTATCCGTATCCATAGTACCACGCAAACAGTCTAACTAAAAGGGTTTAGAACTATTTTATTGACTTTTGCGCCGACAACAACGATACACCTCATTGCATTTGAATGCAACAGTTTATCGACAATTTTATTACGGCAAAATGTCTCTTCCAGCTAATTTTTGTACGTTAGGATTAATTCAGCCATTTTCGCAGGAGATTTCGTATTTGCAACTTTGACCATTTTTGTATGTAATTGTTGCTGATTTTGTAGAAGTTTCTCCAAACAAACTACTAGCCGTTCACGCTCAAGTTCCTCTTCCTTCACGACATTTGCAATACCGAGAGACTGGAAGAGTGATGCATTCACTAGTTGATCTCCCCTACTTTTTGCGGCAGACAATGGAATGAGTAGCATTGGTTTCAATAAGGAAAGCAATTCAAATATCGCATTTGAACCCGCACGCGATACGGCAAAGTCAGCAGCTGCCAACAAATGCGGCAATCCTTCTGTTACATATTCAAATTGTGTGTAGCCTGTCAAATGCTCCAATGTCTCGTCAATATTTCCTTTACCGCAAAGGTGGATGATTTCAAACATCTCCAGGAGTTCATCCAAATCTTTTCTGACTGCCTCATTCAAGATTGCTGAACCTTGACTTCCCCCCATCACAATAACGACAGGTTTCGTACCAGACAATCTTGCAATGCGTAGACCTTCATTTCTATCTCCTGTAAAAATTTCTGGACGGATGACAGCACCTGTGCACGTCGCTTTTCCGGCTGGTACATACTCCAACGTCTGTTCAAAAACCGTGAAAATATGATTTGAAAATGGAAGAGCGAGCTTGTTTGCCAATCCAGGTGTCACATCTGACTCATGTACAACTACCGGAACTTTCGCCAGTTTAGCTGCTAGCACGACTGGGACTGATACAAAACCACCTTTTGAAAAGACGATTTCAGGCTTTAATTTTCGCAGAATCGCGAACGCTTGTAGGGCGCCTGCTCCAACACGTACAGGATCCGTAAAGTTTTTCATGGAAAAATAACGGCGAAGTTTACCACTTTGTATCGCATGATACGTAACTTCCTTATGTCTACCTTCAATTAACTCTTTTTCAATTCCATCATGGGAACCAATATAATGAATTTCATAGCCCTTCTCCAAAAATTCTGGAATAAGCGCTTCATTGACGGAAACATGCCCTGCAGTTCCGCCGCCTGTTAGTACTATAACCGGCCGTTTCATCTGGCCATTCACCTCTTCAATTGAATATAAGCATATCTAAAATGCTTCTTTGCTATTATAGCAGAGAAATCATGGTACAATGTTGATTGATTTATTTCGATCAAAATTTATGTTTCTTACTGTCAACGGTCAATAAAGTTAGGAGTTCGTGCTATGGAAGAAGTTACATCACTAAAAGCAAAGTCCACAACATTTGCAAAAATCGTCATACCCATTCTTATTACGCAAGTAGCCTTATACATGATGACGTTTTTTGATATTCTCATGACTGGAAGATACAACACCGAAGATTTAGCAGGTGTAACGATCGGCTCCTCTTTTTGGGTGCCTGTATACACTGGCTTATCTGGCATTCTTATGGGCTTAACCCCAATGATTGCACACTATATTGGTGCAGGTAAAAAACACGAAACGCGACCATCTGTCCAACAAGGACTATACGTTTCCCTCGTCCTCTCTATAGTAGTGTTCACACTTGTATTGGTTGCCATTATTCCTGCAATCCAAAACATGCCGTTAGAAGCCCCGGTAAAAGTAGTTGCGGGTCATTATTTACAAGGGATGAGTATTGGATTAATTCCACTCTTCGCCTACACTGTGTTGCGTTCGTTCTTTGATGCACTCGGCGCAACACGAGTGTCAATGTTTATCATTTTACTTTCTGCACCTATCAACATTGCGCTCAATTATTTACTCATCTTTGGGAATTTCGGCTTCCCTGAATTGGGTGGAGCAGGTGCTGGATATGCTTCCGGTATCACCTACTGGATTGTGTTAAGTATTGCAGCCTTAATTGCTTGGAAACGCAAACCTTTTCAATCGTATCAGTTATTTAAAGGTTGGCAACGTGTTTCCTTTGCAAAATGCCTCGAAATTATAAAAATCGGTGTTCCAATCGGCCTTTCAATATTTGTCGAAATCAGCATTTTCTCTGTCGTTACATTGCTAATGAGCGGCTATACGACAGAAACAATCTCAGCACACCAAATCGCTTTGAATTTTACGTCTCTCCTCTATATGATACCGCTCAGCATCTCGATGGGTGCAACAATTTTAGTTGGTCAAGCAGTCGGTGCACGAAAAATGAAGACGGCTAAACAATATAGTTTTCTTGCAGTCGGTCTAGCAGTTCTATTTAGTTTCATTTCAATCGTCATTTTATTAGTCTTTAGACAACCCATTGCATCGTTGTATACGACAGATCAGACGATCATCGAACTAGCCGTTCATTTCTTTGTGTTTGCTGCGTTTTTCCAATTGTCTGATGCGATTCAAGCACCTATACAAGGATCACTTCGAGGGTATAAAGATGTGAATATGACGTTCATAATGGCGATTATCTCTTTCTGGGGCATTGGGCTTCCAGTCGGTTATTTCACAGCTATGTATACGGAACTTGGTCCATTTGGATATTGGGTTGGCCTTATCGTTGGATTGACAATTGGTGCGATTACGTTAAGCTTACGTTTACGTGTGATTCAAAAGAGACATGAACTCAAAGAAACAGCTTGATGTCATACTAGCAAAATCGATTATCAATTGTCACTTCAGGTATGTTGATTAACAAATTTACGGGATATAAGAGTATATAATTTCCCTTGTACTCTCGATAAACAGCGGATTTCCGCTCCAGGCGGACGCGTTCCGCGGGCACGGCTTCAGCCGCTTCCCTCGCTTCGCTCAGTCCAGGGTCTTCAGCTCGCGCTGTTCCCGCTGGAGTCGCCGCCTTCTGCTCCAATCCTGATGAGCGTTTTCTACAGTGAGAGGCAAATAAGTTGTCGTCACAAAATAGTTAGCTGGAGTTCATGCGCCGATCCTCGAAAATGCTACGCATTTCCTTCGTGAGGTGAGTATTCGGGGGAGCCTTTTCAATGTCCTGCGGGGGATAACACGATTGGTGAGACCCTGCAGCTAAAGCCGTCACGCAGAACGGCTTTTGTGTACAAAAGACGAGCGTTGTGAGCAAGGATGTCCTTGCCCCGCGGAAAGCGTGTGCCGAAACGCAAGTCAACGGTTTCGAAGAAGTCTACTTGTTAATAAGTGTTTATTCAAACAAACGTATTGTCACTTCACTTTCTAGAAAACGTTTTTCAAGCCCCCTTATCCATATGCCTTAATTGTTGAATGCATGAAAATCATTTCCAACCAATAAAAATTTGCTTAGAAAAAACGCATGGACCAGATGGTAAACTGGTTTCATGCGTTTTTTATTGTTAAGATACTACTTCCTAATACTGTGAAGCTTACTTCTGGATGAATTGTTGTGTCCAGTAGTGGCCATTTGCATCATATCCGATACCGATATGTGTGAAACTTGGTGTTAGGATATTTTGTCTGTGTCCAGGTGAATCCATCCAAGCTTTGACAACTTCTTCTGCACTACGTTGGCCCATTGCAATGTTTTCAGCTGCAGCACGGTAAGAGATACCGTTAGCTTTCATTTGATCGAACGGAGAACCGTAAGTTGGACTTGTATGAGAGAAATAATTGTTTTTCGCCATATCTGTTGATTTTTGACGAGCAGAATTCATTAGTTTCGCATCGATTTGCAATGGTTGAAGTCCCGCTTTTTGTCTTTCAGCATTCGTCAAGTTCAAAACAGCTTGCTCAATAGCAGAAATGGATGCGTTTTGACCTGGGTTTGTTGATGGTTGTTGTGGTGCTGGCTTGCTTGGTTGTTGTGTCGGTGGTGTAGATGGTTTCTCCACCGGTTTATTTGGTGTAACCGGTTTTTGTGGCACTACCGGCTTGTTTGGTGTTTCAGGTTTTTGTTCGTTACCCGGTTTGTTTGGAGTAACTGGTTTTTGTTGTTCAGGCTTAACCGGTTTTTCTACGTTTACAAATATATTTTCACCAAATTGTTCTTTCAGTTTATCAAGATAGGAAGTAAAGTAGTTGTTTACTTCGTTGAGAGAATTGAATTTCCCCTCATATACATAATATTGTACGTCCTCTATTGTTTTTTGAACCTTTGCATCGTTTAATTGAGTTGATGCTTCTACACTATTGTTGTTCGGCAGCAAGAGCGCCGAACCGAGTAAGATGACAGCCATCGATTTTTTCATCTCTTAACTCCTCCCTTCGCAAACTATCATATCGCAAAGTTGAAGTTGAGAATCGACAAGATTATCCAGCATAACCAAAGAATTTAAGTTTCCCTTTGTTTAAGTAGTTTCGCAAAGGCGTTTTTGGATAATTAAGGAGTGCTAGTTTATTATTTCATCTCAAGTAGGGTTGACATATTAAGATTGTTTGCTAGAAGGATATACATATTCAAGGTCCTTGATGCCTTCACCAATTACAACAAGTGAAGGATCCATTTTTACATACTCAGGAAGCCAGTTGACCATTCCGTAAGCATATTGGAATAAAAACGGATGACTTGCGCCTTCAACGGGGACATATCCTTTCATACGGTAGACAGTATCCGGCAATGCTTTGACCCATTGCTCAAAATGTTCTTTTTGTACAGGTTTCTCTAAAACAATCAATTTAGAAGACAACGGCAAATTTTTACCTGAAATGATCGGTTTTGTCGGTAAGTGTTGCAACTTTTGTAGCGTTTCTTCTATATAAGCAAACGAAACTTGTGCATTACTTGTTTGGATGATCGGTGCATTTTCATTGAAATTAGCGAGTTCCATCGATACGGTAGCTAATTGGCTTTCTGTCAATAAATCCGTTTTATTCAAGACAAGCAGATGTGCATGTTTAATCTGTTCCATGAATAACGCACGGATCTGCGGAGACATGGTATGACGCTCAATCCATCGTTTGGCATCCGCAACCGTTACAATGCCTTTCACATCCAAGCGGTCCGCAAATAGTGGGGAATAGACGGCATCCAGCGCTTCAACAGGATGAGCAGCACCCGTCGTTTCAATAAGGATGACGTCAACCTCATATTCTTCTAAAAGGCCTTGTAACTGTGCCTCCGTTTTCTCAGATCCCGTACAGCAGATGCACCCATTCAACAATTCTTTAAGTGGCACATCCTTTGAATCTCCTACCGTGTCCGAATCAATGGAAATGGCACCAAATTCATTCATGAGAACGGCTGGTTTCAGCCCTTGTTCTCTAATATGCTGTATCAAGTTCACGAGCAATGATGTTTTACCACTTCCTAGAAAACCACTTAACAAATAGACATCTGTCATTTGAATACCTCCCTAATTTCTATTGGAAAAGCGCCCAACCAAAAGGATTGGACGCTTTTTATCAGTTTTGAAGCATTTCCATTACGACTTCTTTCGCTTTTAGCAATTGTGGATCTTCATTCCGGATTTTATCTCGTAAAGCATTCATGAGACCGTAAGTTGTTTCACCAGCTAAAATACCGTTTTTTTCGATCGATAGCTTTTCTTGAAGTGCCTTTACAGCTTCGGTTGTCTGTTCGTCATACAAGCCGTCGATTTCACCTGTATCATATCCAACTGCATCCAACATTTCCTCAGCAGTTTTCACAGCTGGTGAGACGGTCCCTTCCTTCATCTCCATCGTAGGATCAAGGAAAGGTAACATTGCATAGGAAGGGTATTGCACTTCGATATCCGGCGCAATTCCTTTTTCGTGGATCCAGTTACCGTCAGGTGTTAACCATTTCGCAGTTGTAAGCTTCAAGTTCGACCCATCTGGCAAGTCTTTCGGCGTTTGGACAGTCCCTTTGCCATATGTTTTCATCCCGATCAGCTTAACGTTTGCAGACTCTTTCAACGCTCCAGCAAGTATTTCTGAAGCCGACGCACTGCCGTCGTCAATGACGAGCGTAACAGGAACGGTCACTTTTCTACCGCCTGAGGCGACGTAAACTTCTGGTTTGTTTCCTTTTCCTTCATATTGGAAGAGATTTTTCCCTTCTTCTACAAAGAGGTCTGAAATGTCAATGGCCGTATCCAACCTGCCGCCAGGATTTTGTCTGACGTCCATAATTAGACCTTCCATCCCTTGCGCTTCCATTTCATCCAAAGCAGCTTCTAGCTCTTCATACGTATGTTCAGAAAAACTTGTAATGCGAATGTGCGCGATCTTATCTGCTAACATTTCAGCGTATACGGTTTCAATCGGAATGACATCTCTTTCAATTTTCACATCAAAAGGTTCAGCCATTTCTCCTCTTCTCACGGATAATGTGACAGTTGTTCCTTTTTCACCGCGAATTAATAACACTGCTTCTGAAGAGGACATCCCTTGAATGCTTTCTCCATCCACCGCTACGATTAAATCATTCGGTAAGAGTCCCGCACGTTCAGCTGGGGAGTTCTTGATAGGTGAAACGACACTAATATATCCGTTCAATTCTCGGATTTCCGCACCAATTCCTTCGAAACTCGATGAAATGCTTTCATTCAACTGTTTTGCCTCTTGTTCATTCAAGTAGTCTGAAAACGGATCTCCTAATGCTTCGATCATTCCATTAATGGCCCCGTCAATGACGGCGGTTTCATTAATGTCATTGTAATAATTCGATTTCAATTCATCGTACGCATCATACAGCTTCTTAAATTCTTTGCGGTCAGTGGACGGATTTTGCGGGCTGACTACTTCTACTACTTTATCGTCGCCAGTTGTTAATGCAAAAAACGTTACACCTGCAGTCGCAAGGACAAGTCCGAATATGAGCATTACTAAGGAGAACGGTTTTAACTGAATATAACGTTTAGCAGGCGGTTCATAGTTTGCTTGTTCTTCTTGAGGCCTGTTGTTCTCTTTTTCGTCCATCCCATTCCCAACTTTCTTCCTCATTATGTGAGTTTATTCAAAAAAAGACCGCTTTTCATGTTGCGAGCGGTCCTAAGGTGCACTCTTATTGAATTGCAGCGTCCAATGCAACGACAATCATGTCATTGAAAGTTGTTTGGCGCTCTTCAGAAGTCGTTACTTCACCTGTAAGAATATGATCACTTACTGTCAAGACAGCCAAAGCTTGTCTGCCATATTTCGCAGCTAATGTATACAAGGCAGCTGTCTCCATTTCAACAGCAAGCACTCCGTATTGAGCTAATTTTTCATGCTCAGCGTGCTCGTTATAGAAGAAGTCTTCTGTAAATACGTTTCCGACTTGTAAGTGTAAACCTTTTTCAACACCTGCATTGTACGCTTTCAGTAACAAATCAAAGTTAGCTGTTGGTGCATAATCGACACCGTTAAAGAATGTACGGTTAATCGGCGAGTTTGTTGTCGCGCTTTGTGCCAAAATCACGTCTCTTACTTTAACGTCTTTTTGGATCGCGCCACAAGTACCAACTCGAATTAATTTCTGTACATCGAATTCTTGCATTAGTTCGTTAATGTAGATGGAAATGGATGGTACACCCATTCCAGTCCCTTGAACAGAAATACGTTTCCCTTTATATGTCCCTGTATAACCGAACATATTTCGCACTTCGTTATATTGCGTTACGTCCTCTAAAAATGTTTCTGCAATATACTTTGCTCGTAATGGATCTCCTGGTAATAGAATTGTGTCGGCAATATCGCCTTTTTTCGCATTAATATGTATGCTCAATTATCACGCCTACCTTTCAAATTTCTGTCCTAATCATACAGTTTATCAGCTTATTATGCAATGAAGATGGTAAATACATCTAAAGAAACTGGTCTTCATAATGCGCATACAATTCGTCGAAAACAATACTTGGCATATTTGGATCCGCTTTGTCTTCTACATATCGAGAAAGACTATCAAAATGCTTCTCATCTTTAGGGAAACTTAGGTCGTTAAACATTGCCTCAGCAAAAATGGCATTGACTTCGTTTTTACCTCCACCTCGATAGGATAAAGCAAACTGGTAAAAAGATCGGTCCATCACAGCACATCCCTTCACTTATTAAATAAGCTTTTGTATTCCTCGTATCCTTCTTTGTCGAGCTCGCTCAGCGGAATGAAGCGCAATGCTGCTGAATTAATGCAATACCGAAGACCTGCAGGCCCTGGTCCATCAGGGAAAACATGTCCAAGATGAGAATCAGCTGTTTTGCTTCTCACTTCTGTCCGACGCATACCATGGCTCGCATCAAAATGTTCCGTCACTTCTGTTTCAACAATCGGTTTTGAAAAACTTGGCCAACCACAACCAGCGTCAAATTTGTCTTTTGAACTGAACAATGGTTTTCCAGACACGATATCAACATATATCCCTTCCTCAAAATGTTGGTCAAATTCATTTTGGTAAGGCGGCTCTGTTCCATTTTCTTGTGTGACATAGTATTGCATGGGTGTTAACGTCTTTTTTAGTTTATCTTTCATGCTTGATCACCCCAATGTTCTTTTTTAAAGCGCTCTCTTCCTGAACCAATTGCATAACGCTCATAGTGACTTGGATTTTTCATGTAATAGTTTTGATGCCCCTCTTCAGCTGCATAAAACGGTTTTGCAGGAAGGATCTCCGTTTGAATGGACTTCGTGAACTTTCCTGAATCTTGTAACTGTTGTTTTGAAGCTTTTGCAAGCACCTCTTGTTCATTGGTATGCGTGAAAATCGCGGTTTGGTACGATTCTCCACGGTCAAAAAACTGACCACCAGCATCCGTTGGGTCGATTTGTCGCCAAAAGATGTTTAGCAGCTCTTCGTAAGTTATGATTGTGTCATCGAAAGTCACTTGAACTGCTTCACGATGACCTGTCGTATTCGTACATACTTGTTCGTAAGACGGATTTGGCACTTCTCCACCTGTATAGCCGGACACAACAGATAGCACACCATCATACCGGTCAAACGGCTTCACCATACACCAAAAACATCCTCCTGCGAATGTCGCTCGTTGAATCGCCATGCATTTTCCTCCTTAATTGTTAGGAATGGTTACTTCCAACTCGATCTCATCTTCCGCAAGGTTAAACGTTTTAGCTCGCACTTGTAAATTACCGGATACCGGAAGTTCAGATAAGTCGATGAAAATCTCTTCCTCTTTAGGACGAACAATCATCCATTCCGGCAAATCAATTGAATCGCGTAATACTTTTAGTACAGTAGCGGGTGGAATATTTAAATTCGCGATTTCCATAGATGATTGTTTAAGTATCAAGTTACCGTCTTCTAACACAACCGGATCAAAATTCATATAGATAGGAGCGGTTACACCAAAAACCGTCAACTCCGAATAAAGAACCAGTTCGTCTTTCACTTCAATCGTGACAGGAAGCGGCTTTCCTTTCATCGCTTTTCGCAAATAGTTATTCGCAAGAACTTCCACATCATCTCGAGAAGCTTTTACAAGTAACACACTTCCTTTACTCGCAGAACGATCAGCAGTAGGAAGCGGTTCTGACTTCCCAGACGTATCTAAAAACAAGATTAACGCAATTACACCGGCACAAAGCAGGCCGATCAACGTAAAAAAAGCAATTTTCCATCGATTCACAAACGGTCACCTCTACATATCCAATTTCCCATCCGATAATTCTGTCAAACCACATGCATCGATTTTTTCAATTAAGCGGTTTGCCATTGACTCATATCCTTTCGCATTAGGATGAAAGAAATCAGAATGGTACACCATATTATCATTGCCAACAAACAGGTCATTTACAGGTGCAAAACAAGCTTTTCCGTCCATGATTGTCTGAATTTCAATTGCTTCATTCCAATCCTCGATAATCGTATCGAATTCGTTCGATTCATCTGTCACGAGTGACAACGGATTGTATAAACCTGCAACAACAATTACGACATCACCGTTTAGCCCTCTGATCGTTTTGAAAATCTCATCTAGACGATTTTCAAATTTCCCCAGCTCCTTATAAAAGGGTTCCGCTTGTAAATTGAAGAGATGCTTTTTTACCACTTTCATAATATCATTCCCACCAATTGTCAAATAAATGACATCAGCTTCCTTAATGGAATCTTGGATTTCCGGGTCTTCAAGTTGTTCAATCAATTGATCACTCCGTCGTCCTCTCTTCGCTAAGTTGGAAGCGTCCAAGTCACTTACCCCTTTCCAATTTTGCATGGCAAGGGTAACACGGCCAAAATAGCCATCTCTTTTATACTCATCTCCTACACCTTGCGTAAGAGAGTCTCCTAATCCGATAACAGTGATCTTCTCAGGGACAAAGTAATCATGAACGAAAAAGTCAGTGAGCGCTAGAGAGTTACGCTCCGAAAAAGACGGATGGACAACTCGTTCCTCTGCTTGACAACCTGCAACAACGAATGAGAAGACGAGTAAGAATAAAACTCTTCTCATGAACACAATTCCCCTTTTTTATTTAGTGAATTCTCTTACTGGTGTATCATTCAGCGTAATACATGAACCCAATCGCACCTTCTCCAGTATGTGTACTAATGATTGGTGAAGTGAACGAGAATTTCACATCTTTCCAGCCAGTCTCTTCAATTTTTTTCAGTAGTGGTTCAGCCATTGCAAGGCCATTCGCATGTGAAAGGCCAATAGAACGGACGATTTTGCCTTTCGTTTCCTCTGTAAATGCCTTAAATAAATGGCTTGCTACTTGTTTATGACTGCGTGCCTTTGCAACGGGTGTATAGACGCCGTCTTGTAATGTGGCAATTGGCTTAATGTTTAACAAAGAACCGATCATTGCTTTCCCTTTACCAATGCGACCACCTTTTACGAGGTTATCGAGCATATCAACGACCACGTATAATTTCGTATTTTGTCTTACAACCGACAAGCGTTCGACAATTTCCTGCACACTTTTGCCTTCACTCGCCATTTGAGCAGCTTCTACAACTTGGAAAGTCAAAGCATGTGAAATATACATCGAATCGATAACCGTTACTTTTGCATCGGTCATAGCCGCTGCGGCTTCTGCTGATTTGACCGTTCCGCTCATACCACCGGTCATATGAATCGAAATGATTTCGCTTCCATCTGCACCGAGCTTATCGTACAATTCTTTAAATACGCCAGTTGCAGGTTGCGAACTTTTAGGCAATTCTTTGCTGTTGTTCATTTTTTCAATGAACGTTTCCGGTTGGATATCAATGCCGTCCATATACGTCTGCCCATCAATATGAATCGTTAAAGGAACGACATGGATGGAATACTGCTCCATATAATTTTCAATCAAATCTGCTGTTGAATCCGTGACAATATGGATTTTTTTCATGAATAGCACTTCCCTTTTCATTTTGGCGACAATCATTATAATTAAGACTAATAGGTTGGAAGGAGGATGGATGATGCCCGAAGCATTTGACTATAAGACAAAAAATGAAGAACTTTGGAATGCCATTACACACGGCATAGGTTTTGTATTAAGCATCCCCGCTCTCGTTCTTTTAGTGTTAGCAGGTATTCGACATGGAACCGCGATTGCGATCGTCAGTTTCACATTATTCGGTGTGTCCATGCTGTTGCTGTTTCTAATGAGTACACTTCTACATAGCATGCCAATCAAACTGAAAAAATTGTTTTCGATATTTGATCACTCAGCAATTTATCTATTGATTGCAGGTACATATACCCCGTTTTTGTTGGTCACAATCAAAGGTGCACTTGGATGGACATTGTTCGGAATTATATGGGGGCTTGCAATCATCGGCATCCTGTTCAAAGTGTTTTTCATCCACAAGTACGAGGTCGTTTCCCTACTATTTTATATTGTAATGGGCTGGCTAATCATCTTTGCCATTAAACCACTTTACATGCATCTGCCAACTGAAGGGTTAATCCTCTTAGTTGCAGGCGGTGTTCTATACACATTCGGCTCGGTATTCTACGCGTGGAGAAAGATTCCTTACAACCATGCAATTTGGCATGTTTTCGTACTTGCCGGCAGTACTGCCATGTATTTCAGCGTCCTCTTATATGTATGAGGACGCTGTTTTTTGTACAACAGTTCATGTGCTGCAAGTAAGAATTTCGTTCATTTTTCTAGTACTTGCCTAGTGGGATTTATGCACTTCTTTCATACACTAAATACGTGTACGTGATGCCATCTTTCGTCATTTGCTGCTCTGATGTTGATTGAAGTTTCCATTCATCCCCATAATTCGGGAAGAACGTGTCCCCTTCATACGCATGCTCGATTACCGTAATGTAAAGACGGTCTGCAATGTCCATCGCAAGGTTGAAAATTTCCGCTCCACCAATAATGACAACTTCTTCTGCATACTGCTTTCCTCGTTCAATCGCTTCGTTTAACTCACGAAAAACTTCCACACCATCTGCTGCATAGCCATCATTTCTTGTCAAAACAATATTTAAACGACCTGGCAAAGGACGTCCTATCGATTCAAACGTTTTCCGCCCCATCACAATTGCTTTTCCCATTGTGACTTTTTTAAAATAGGCCAATTCTTCTGGTATATGCCAAGGCATTTCATTATTGACACCAATGACACGATTGACGTCATGCGCTACTAGTAATGAGATCATCCGTTTTTCCTCCTCGTCAAACCGCGATCGGCGCTTTTATTTTCGGGTGAGGATCATAGCCCTCGATGCTTATATCTTCAAATGTCATGTCAAAAATGGATTTTCCTTCTTTATTCAACTTCAACGTAGGCAATGCTCTCGGTTCTCTGGACAATTGCTCTTTCACTTGTTCCATATGATTCAAGTAAATATGAGCATCCCCTAATGTATGGACGAAATCCCCTACTTCCAAACCGCATTCTTCAGCAATTAAGTGAACGAGTAACGCGTACGACGCGATATTGAACGGCACACCTAGAAATACATCAGCACTACGTTGGTAAAGTTGACAAGAAAGCTTTCCTTCCGCTACGTAAAACTGGAACATTGTGTGACATGGCGGCAATGCCATGTCAGCTACTTCTGATGGGTTCCACGCGGACACAATATGACGTCTGGAATCAGAATTATTTTTTAATCCTTCAATTAACAGTTTGATTTGATCGATACTTCCGTCAGCTGTGGACCATGAACGCCACTGTTTCCCATATATCGGACCAAGATTTCCATACTTCTCCGCAAAAACATCGTCTTCCACAACACGACGTTTATAAGCGTCCATCTCTTGTGCATAGACTTCTGCAAATTGTTCATCCTTAACACTCCGTCTACCGAAATCCGTCATGTCAGGACCTGTATATTCCTCACTCGTCACCCACCGTTCAAAACCCCATTCATCCCAAATCGGGTTCCTTTCTTGAATAAGGGTGCGTAAATTTGTATCCCCTTTTAAAAACCATAACAATTCCGTTGCAATGAGACGGAATGCTGTTTTCTTTGTCGTCATTAATGGAAATCCTTTTTGCAAGTCAAATCGCATTTGATAGCCAAACACACTAATCGTGCCTGTACCCGTACGATCTTCCTTAACCGTTCCATTTTCAAGAATGTGTGTACATAATTCCAAGTATTGTTTCATATTTATGTCCTCCTTACTGCTTACATGTCAGTATAGCAAAAACGATGAAAAAACACCGCCTATATGGTTTTATGATAACCATTTTGGCGGTGTGTTTTTGGACCAAAATACAATGTCAGTCGCATTGTTGTGTATTTTAAACTCTTTAACATCTCTGTATTCAGCTTCTGATGAAGTTTTTGCTAAACGAACTTTTGTATTAAAGTATATTGTAAAGAATTAATTTGGGGTACTTATGGGGTACCGTTGGGGTACAGCCGAATTTATCGTGATATTTGTCATTCAGTGGGGGCATAATGAGCCCTCTCTTTTTTATTGTAAACATATTCTAACCTTTTTTAACCGGAAAAGCGATTTAAGCGACTGCCTCGCACGGTCGCTTTTTAATATAATAGGTATAACTCCATTAACTCTGCAGTACGATTTTTGAGCCGTGCATTTAGGTACCGACGTTGGTCTTCATAACCTTGATAGATAAATGTGTATGTAGTAACCGTTTCTTCGGTTTTACCTTTAATTAGTTTCATTTTGTTAGCACGTAAATAATCAGATGATATTTTCAAATCAGCCTGCACACGTTCTAGTGCCTTATCGACTAGCTTGATATATGGGTCGTTGAATTTACAACTACCCTTTTCAAATATTTGACGGTCTTTGGATAATATCGTCAACAGCATAGGCATGTAGATGAGATTTTCAAAATGCGGTTGAGCTTCTCCGGGGATCAACATGTTTAAATCACTCTGCTTTCTCTATCTATAACAGGAACAAGTGCCAATACGTTGTCGATGGTGAATGTCCGTTTAGATTTTCGTAAGTAGCAATAGGCACGGAATGAAGATTCACCGACTTGCAATACTTTTATTCGACGTTTGCTGATTGATCCATTAGATACTATGTACATCATTTCCAATAATCCACCAAATCTTACCGACCTCTCCAATGTTTTACGCACACTCGTTCCCCTCCTTTAAATTTATTATAGAGAACGGATGTTTGTATGTAAAGAGAAAGAAAACAGCACTGTCAACAAGTGCTGTTTTAATATTAATAAATATTGTAGTTGATTAACATACATCAAATATGAGAATATATAATATGATTAACAAAGGAGTGATTATATTGGTCAGAATATTTCAAGTATTATATGGTTATTCACTAATATTATCGTTATCCTATTTATTTTTGGTTCTCCTATCGAGTGTATTAGAATTTAGCATAAACTCTTTGTTTTATGGTATACTAGCATTGTTAACATTACTATTTATTCGCGTCCGGCCACATCCTGAGAATCCTCGTTATCTATTCTCGTTTTGTGTCCAAGGGTTGTTCCGGCACTAAACGCAGAGATCTTTAGTTCTTGCGATAACTCGCGAGCTGTTGTCTCTGCTTTTTCTTTTTCTGCTTTTTCTTCTATCTGAGATAGATCTATTATTAAGTCGTTTTCTCTCTTTTTATTCTCCACGTCAATACGTTTCAAATCATTATCTAACTTCATATTTTCATTTTCAAGTCGCATTCTTTCTCTTTCCAATTTCCCATTTCCGAAAAAGTAAGGAATTACACCTTGGACCTCAACTCCACCAATTTTTATTTTGCCGAAAAGACCTCCAGATAATAGTAATATTATCGACACAATCTTCGGTAAATTAGCAAGTTCGGATAAAATCTCAATGTAACCAGGGCTTTGAACATTAGATTTTACAATTATCTTTGAAGAATCATCTTTTACATCCTCGATAATGTTGTATAGCTTTAGCCACTCCGATGAGGTGACACCTTTCTTTTTATTTACATTAAGCACTCCATAACAATAACCATTTTTAATGTAAATAGGAGCTAATAATTTATCAATATACTCGGCGTGCTCGTCCAACGATAGAACAGATTGATGAGAAGACAAAATCCAATACATCTTTTCGGATATCGCTACTCTAGGAACCTCTTTTATCCAATGAACCTTTCTTCTCTTTAAATATGGGCATGAATGATAATGAATTGGCACTTTGCTTTCTGTTCCTGTACTTTCATATGTTTCCCCCACTACAATCCCCACAATGAAAGTAGTTGATCTCTGCGACGGTACAACCACTATATCGTTTTCATTTATTTCATCAATGAATTTAAAAGTCCTTGACGCAGCATGTGCTATCTGTTGATTGTTCCAATCTCCGTACTTCTCTTGATATAGATTTTTATATCCTTCAATTGTCCGACCAACACCAGTATTAAATTGAGGGAATTTGCTAATCGCATCCAATGTAATTTCGTCATCTGATATTGCTATGAAATTATTCAACAAAAAATCGTTATAGTACTTCCCGCCATCAGCCCTTACTAACCAGTACTTTGTATCATTCGGTATCTCTAATATTTTTCCTTTTTCTAAAAAATCCAATGTCGAATTTACCAATATTTTGCCCCCTTTCAAATAACAATATACCAGTTTAATTGAAATATTACTATAAAACATTGTAATCACAAAAATAGCGCCCTCATCCGATTTTAAGGACAGGGCGCTTAATTCTTAAAATTAAACAAACTCAATATGTATTTCCAAGCTCCATCCCTGGTTACACTCCCTGCACCGCCCATCACCCCAAACCGTGCTGCCATAGCTAATTCCGTGTAATTCAATTGCAGATTCTAAGCAACCTGGACATGTTCTACCATCCACTTCGTTAGTCAAAAATTCTAGCAAATCTTGACTGCCGTCATACTGTACTTTAACTGCGCACATATCAATGATACACAATTCGCATATTGGCAATTCCCCCTCTTCCATCACAGCTACATCCCAATTGATGAAATAAGTCTTACATACTAAGCAATTTACATCACTAAGTTGAAATTTCCACATAATATCCCCTCCTATTGACCTAGTTCGACAAAAGGTATCAGAAGTCCTTCTAATAATTCTAACAAATTCCTTTACAATCTTTTTGGATTGTATTATACTTGATTTAACGAATTAGAAACGAGCGGAGGACCTAAAATTGATTAAATTAAATGAATGGATTTATGATTTAACGGCATCTGAGTATGAGAGAAAGCTGCTAAAAGAATCAATCGACAAGCTTGCGTATGATAACAACCCTGAATACGAAGAACTTGAAGAACTCTTGGAAGAAGTTAAATCTGCCATTGATGCTCAAGATGAAGAAGCTTTACTTAAGAGTGACTTATGGGAAGTTGATGTGAATCTTGAGAAAGTAAACGAAAAAGAGTTAGTAGTAAATACGCTGAGAGCTGCTGGCTATCAAGTAGAAGAATCAAACGTCAGCTCCTCGCTGTATGCGATTAACGATAACGGTGACGAAATACGTATTGCTGACCATAAAAGACCTGCTATTGTCGAAGGTAACTTCGCTATTCACGAACACGAAGAAGGATTAGTAATTGACAGTATCGAAGTTATGAGTGACGTCCTGATAGCAAACGGCTTTGGTAAGTTAGATAAGGGAGTGACGTTGTATTTATGGAAAAGCTGAATGTATTTGAACAAATTATGGATGTACACGAAGCTAGCGATCTTTGGGGGCTATCCGTCCCCCGCTTAAAAGCGATATGTCAGGAAGGTTTGGTGGATGCGAAGAAGTTCGGTAATTCTTGGGTAATTCTAAAAGATCAACCTAATCCAAAGCAAAGGGAGCGTAAGAAGTGAGCATTGTTTTTTCAATGAACAAACAACATGAGAATGACATTAAACTCGCATTGAGTTTGCAAAAGCCTTTTATCATTGACGAACGAATTATCCTCAAGAATATAGATGTACTTTACGATAAGCTGACAACTACAGTCGACGGATCTAAAGTAATTTACTTTGATGATGTCGTCAAAAAAATTATATATAAGGCACAAACCGAGGGCGATCACGAAATTTGGTTAGATGATATTAATCAAACAATTAACGTGTCCACTGTTATATTAGGTGTAGGTGTAGGTAAAAATAGAAAGTACATTTTTGAATTTTAATCTCAGCGACCCATCTTCTGATGATGCGGTCGTTATTCTTTTCTATCAAACAAGGACTTTTGGCTCATTTTTGAATAAATCGCAAAATAAATCAATATAATACTTGCGTATACTAAAATACGGTGGTATTATATATTTAACAGCAAGAGACAAACACAAAAACAAAAAACGAGGAGGAATTTAAAATGAAAAACGTTATGACAAGAGCTTGGGAAATCGCAAAAGACGGTGCTGCTAAATTCGGTGGTAAAGTAAAGGAATACTTCGCGCAGGCTCTTGTCATGGCGTGGGCAGAAATTAAAAAAGGAGTGGAAAAATTGGAAAAGAACTTTGCAATGATCGAAACGCTTTCGGGAAGCCGCAACCACAAAACTTGGGTAGCTGAAATTACAGGAACTCACCCTAAATTCAAATACAACCGAGAATTTATCGAGGCTTGGGACGAGTGGACTGGCGCAAAAGAATTTAAGCTCTACAACGGGAAAGTATACGAGGTGTGCAATGGAGGAAATCGCTCTTATGTGAAAGTGGAAAACGGAGAAGTTGAAGAAATCACTGGTGGTCAACTAGCAGAAATCTTCGCATGATTAAATAGGAGGGTTCGCCCTCCTACTGGAGGTAACGGAATGTCAGCATACGAAAAGCTCGTAAAGGGTGTCCAGTGGATATTGGATAACCGCACATCTTACCAAATCGCAAAGGATTTAGGTATCAATAACCGGACGGCGAATCGCTATCAAAACGGTGAAACTCCGATCAGCAACATGACACTCGCCACGGCAGAAAAGCTTTATAACTACTATTTAGAGGAGATGGGTAAAATGGAAAAAGTGACTTTTGAAGGAATCGAGTACACATTGACACAAGAAGCATATCTGACAGGGACGCACGAAAGCCCGTATTACGAAGCGACAGGCATTGAAGCAGACGGGAATGAGGTCACAGTCACTTGGAAAATCAAAGAACACTGGTTGAATGATGACGGTGAATTGAATGGCTTGTTGGAGGATGAAAGTGAAGCTTGCGACTGGGATAATCCTATGAGTGTGGAGCGCATCTGATGGCAGGCAATATAACGGCTGGCGATCGTTTTGGTCGCCTTACCGTACTACAAAAAACCGATTTACGGAAACGGGGTAAAATTGTGTGGGCTTGCAAATGTGATTGCGGCAAATATATCAATGCCGTATCAACTGATTTAACTGCAGGAGACACTCAATCATGCGGGTGTCTAAAAAAAGAAATGGAAGAAAAACATTTGCGAGAGAAATATGATGAGAAGCGCGTGAACGGTGTTGCACTGCAATTATTTAAAGACAAAGAACCACGTAAAGATAGTAGTACAGGTTATCGTGGAGTTAGTAAATATTACACTCGAAAATCCAAAGAACTACGTTATCGGGCTTGGATTACTGTTGATGGTAAGCGACACTATAAGTCGGGATTTAACACAGCGGAAGATGCTTATTATAAAGGTCGTTTAATGTTGGAGGATTTGCATCTACCCAAAAAATAAAAAAGCACCCTATCCAATAAAGGACGGGGCGCTATCACTCTTCTAGCAAATGTTAGGATACTGTTTACGAGAAGAGTACATTAATATTATCACTGACTGATTATTTATGCAAATTAATTTAGCAAACGTCCACGTCGCATCAAATCTTAGTATCTGCGTTTGGGATAAATCGCGTATGCTTTGCAAAAATCCACTGGTCGCCACCGCCATTAAACCAGCCGTTTTCTAAAGCATATACTACATACTTTTCACCAGCGTTTAGATTTCGGATGATGCTGCTCGTGTAGGTCGGCTCCTTGCGCAACACTGTGTTGTCTAGTATTTCGACCACACCTATACCACGATTGCTAGTGACTGTAATTCCTCCTGAGGGCTTATTCGTTTGCTTTGACTTTAAACCAAAGTATGCTGCCAAACCGTCTGCAATTGCATACCCTTGTGCCTTTAATTTATCCTTATCGCGCAAAGCTAAAATATCCGTTGTGCTGTCCATGAAGCCACCCTCTGTCAAGATAGCAGGCATTTTTGAGTATCGGACCATATACCAGTCAGCACGTTTCACGCCACGATTACGTAAGCCCATTGCATCGACTATTTTAGGATTGATGATCTTGGCTAGTTCAACAGATGCTTTGCTTGCGTTTTTAGATACATATGTCTCAACACCACCATGACTACCCCAATCATCTATCAGCGCGTTATGATGAGCCGATACTAATGCGTCCGCTCCCCAATCGTTCGCTTTTTTAACGCGAGCAACTAGTGATACATCCTTCTTACCACTAGGGTCGTCAAGGCGAAGGATTTGCACATCTTGATACGTGTTCAAGCGTTCGATACATGCGAGTATGACGGCATTGTTAAATGACCACTCGCGTTCGCCATCAGGTGAGCGTTTGCCTGGTGTATTAATTCCGTGTCCGGCGTCTAGCGCGATTTTGACCATATTATTTCATCCCTTTCTTTTTGGCTCTTTGTACCGCATAGCCTGCTCACTATCCTCCATACCGTCCGTTGTCGGATCTACTACGACCCCAAGAATGACAAGCAAGGCAAATACCGCATTAATAAAATTGGCTGCCTCGTCACCTATTGCATTTGCTGCTAGTTCATACCCAAACCATCCGGTCACAATCTGCGCGACCAACAAAAAAGCCGGCACCATAGCCAGCCAGAAGTACTTATTCTTCAACCTTACTTTCCAGTTAATTTTCATATCCTTATCCTCCAATCCATTTTTGCAAAGTCTCAATCAATAAAAATAAGATACCTCCACCACCAAATAAGGCGATGAGGATATCTTTTCGTTGCTTGTTGTTGTCTTTCTTAATTCCCAGCGTGTGAGACAACAAAGTGTCTAAGAGAACGGTTTGCTCCCGTTGGTGCTTGTCAATTAGCTCTTTCTGCTCTGTGTTTTGTGTGTAAAGCATGTTCTCAATCTTTGCTTGGGAAGTCTGGACAACTGTAATTTCTTTGCGAACTTCTCCGTAGTTCTTTTCAAGTTCAAGAATCCGTTTTTCGTGGTCCTGCACGATACTCTCCATGCTTTTTGCCTCCTCGGTTATCGTCATCACTGACCCCCTCCCCTTTTCTCTTTTTGATAACAAAAAGAACGCCCGTATGGACGTCCTTACTTCGCCAAATGCTCGAATCCTTCTTCTGTCAATATATCCTTTACCTGTGGTTTAAGTAGCGCCGGGACGTCCTTAAACGTCTTATATTCAGGACCTTTCATAATATAAGTAGCGTACAACATAGCTAGTGCTGACATATTAAACACCTCCCATTATGATTAATTCTGCTAACTCCATAATTGCCATAGAGTTCATTTCGTTTTCTTGCTTTAATACTCCATTTTCTTTTTTAAAATCAACAAACGGAAACTCACTTTTTCTATCCATGGCAATGATTTCATTGGTAATTTCCGTAATCTCCATGTCGTCAAGCAACAAAAAAGGAAGCTGCACTCCCGTTAGAGAGCCATCTTCCCAAGTGATATCATTGCCGTTAACGATAGGACCACTTACATTTTTAATAACGCTGACTATATTTCTTAAATCATCATAGATCACGATAATCATTGGTACGTCACCTCAATCCAAGCATCCTTGATTAAACGAGCGTAGTACGCATTTGTGTTGCTGATGGCTTCGATGCCAATGCCTTTTGCCGTATTAGCCGCAAATGGCGCGTAAAAAGAGGATGGTAACGTCACCCATTTGCCCTCACCTCTTGCAAGCGATACATTGACAGATTCACCCCTAAAAGCAGGATTGCCCGCAGGACGCGTTGAATAGTTATGGGGCTTAATCGTTACGGTCACTGAACCACCGTTACCACCAACATTTTCACGTTGCACCCATACACGCATTGACTTAATGGACTTACCTACCACAGCGCTTAATTGGCTACCAAAGAACCACGCACCTTTAGCCACTCTACCGCCATTCCAAGCACCTTGTACGACAGAGCCTGCAAATCCATAAGCATCATCCCAGTAGCCTTGTGACACGTTATACGTGCTACCGCTAGCAGACTTATACTCGACAGTCGATGTCGTAGGTGGTGGAGCAGGTGGTGTCGGTTGAGTAGGATACGTAAACGAGCCGATAATATCGCCTGCACCGTCTTTATAGGTGTTAGCTGTCTTGCCCGTTGGCGCTGTACCTCTCCCTCTTATCACTCCGCCTAATTGAGCGACCATACCATACGTATTTGAAATACCTGTGCAGTTATCTACATAGACTTGACCAAACTCCCTAGCTGATATGCCCATAGCCATGTTGTCGATATGACAGTTGGTGAGACGTAGATTGCCACCAAAGTTTGCCGCAAAAGCATATCCTGTCGGCTGTCCCCAAACGTGTACAAGATTAGCGGAAACGTATTTTGATCTAAATGCCTTAAATCCTACGTCACCTGTAGGGACAATCGTGAATCTATCCGAGGATACATAATTGTCACAAGCATCCACTGAAACAGAACCGAATATCCTGTTGGTCACGATTTGACCAAGTATCTTAATCTCGCCAGTGCCCGTGAATCCGTGGATTTCAATGTCCTCGTAAATATTTTTGGCATTATCGTAATGCAGCACAATCGTCACGATGCCGTCATTGTGTTTAGGAATGGAGTCGATGCATGATTGGATAGTTTGTCTTGCGTTAGTCCAATCCACACCGCTGTTTTCGTCATTGCCGTTGATTGGGTCAACATAGAAAAACAAGTTTTCGCGATTAATCATAATGACGGAGGGGCTGGAAAAATTAGCTACGTACAGCCTGTCGATAGCGCGTGTTAGGGCGTCAAGTATGATGGCATCCTCGTCATTACTATCCAATATCTTGATAACACCGTCATTGCCTGCGCCACCAACCTCGACCTTATCGCTAAAAGTTCCCCTTGCCCCTGTTAAATCGCCCATGAAGCGCACACCCGATGCATCCACGATGAATTGGTCAGCTACATTTAAACCTAACAACGATTTAATATGATTAGCCGTAATCGAGTTAGCGACAATCGCATTTTCTCCAAATTGAGCGACTACCCATCCAGTGCCATCGAATCGATGCATCTTGTAGCCGTCATTGGTCTTAAACCAAACGTCCCCTGGCTTGCGTCCAGTGATTGGCGGGGCAACATTGGAGTACAACACAGTGTTTTTGCCATCGGCTGTTGTCTTGGCTGTGATGGCTGTGTCTTTTGCATCAGCAATTGATTGCTCGACGTCTTCGGGTGCTGGTGTCCAATCGGTGGCGATGTTGCCTTTTTCTAACTTTATCCAGTCGTAGAGAATAAAATCTCCTTGGTCGGAACCTATGGACAGTATATAGAAATAATCATCTATTCTGTCATTTTCTATTTCAAAAGTCACGGTGTGAACAGACATACCGATTTTTCTTTCTATTTCTTTGTGTACTTGTCCGACACCAATTAAATACATTCTTAGTTTTCTTGTTTGCAAAAGGTTATCAGTATTCATTTTGACTGATAACGTGTAAATCCCTTTATCTAAACTGATTTTTTCAGCGCTACGAATTCCTGGAGTAGAAGTAGATGACGGGAAGACATTTTTCAAATAATTACCTTCCATCACGATACTAGCGCCACCATTGCCAATCCATCCACTGAGGTTATTCATGTCGCTATGCGCTAACAAATTCCTTCCACCAACCACCACATTGTCATACAACGGCGACCAAGCATAATCGGTTGGCGTGTTGCTAGGCGTTGCAGATGTCTTGTTATGCGCCCACCCAATCCACCTCTTGCCTGCAGGACTAGCACTAATACCCGTCCCCTTGTCATCATCTGCATACATACGCCAACTGTAGGTAGTCACTCCGTTAGCACCCGTTTGTCCCGTCACGTTAACAGGGTCAGTTGTAGTAGACGTGTTATCCGTATAGGTGACTTTCGTACGCACCCATACATACTTGCCGTCTGCCCAAGCAGGGACGGTTGTTGACCATGTGCCACCCACTAAAACTGTTGCGCTAGTGGAATGGTAATATTCCTCGATTACTGAAGTGACACCTTTTCCGTCTGCGCCATCTGCACCAGTATCCCCATGCGTACCAATCACTCTTTTTGGCGTATCAGATGTGGAGTTATCGGTATAAGTGATACGCTCATAATTCCACAGATATTTATTTGCAGGAGTGGTAGCAGGTGGCGTCGTTACCCAACTAGTCGGGGCTACCGTGTTGCTGTTTGATACTTGATAATACTCCACGATGTTGCTAATGCCCCGTCCTGATGAGCCATCAGCCGCATAGTTACCGATGATGGTTGGTGTAGTGTTAATTGACGTGCCATTGGACAGCGTCGTTTTTTCGTAATTCCACAGATATTTTTTCGAGCTTGTCGGATTTTGCACGGCAGTCGTCCACCCCGTAGTGGACGTAGTAACTCCGCTTGATAATGCGCTAGCAAGATAATAGTTTGTGACAGATGTAACACTAACGCCGTCCACACCGTCCTTGCCATCAGTGCCGTTTGTGCCGTCAGTACCATCAGCACCATCAAACACATTGCTAATGGTGATTTGAGCAGGCACATTAATCTTGTCATTAGATACGCTAACCATGTATATAGCTTTTTCGTCCACGTCGACAGCAGATACACTCAATGTCTTTCCAGTAGCCGACCAACCTGCAACGGGGTAGCCGTGTTTGTCGTACTTTGACCAAACATACGTATATTTTGTGCCGTCAGCGTCAAATTCAACGCCGCTTAACAAAGCGTTAGCGGTTAGCGTAGTTGAGCCTATGCCGTTTTTAAAGATAGTCCCAGATGAGGACGTGACAGTGGCGTATATCATGTTGGCTAGACGCTCGCTCATTGTGGTTTTGAGTGCAGCGATTTGCTTTTCAAGGTCTGCTTTGCTGTGCTCGATATAGTTGCCAATCTTAAAGTCAACAACTTTAGATGTTGCAATATTCTCCACAGTTTCTCTTATACGCGCTTCCAAGTATAATGGGGGCGTATACCCGTCATCCTTTATTCGCACAGTCTGCCCTAGTCTTACACGCTCGTGCTCGTAGCCAAATACATGCTCTAAACTAACCGCCTTGCACTCGTACATGACCGCGGCTTCCACACGCTTTTTTAGTTCTGTTTGCGTCAACGAGCGCAATCTTTCTATTGTCATTTCTGTGTCAGTGGAAGTAGGCTCATAAACTTGAATTAGATGGTTGCCATTGCGTCCCCATCGAGCCAGCGCATCCTTGTCCTCGACAAACACCTCTAAACGCGTGCCGTCCTCTCTAATGGGGCCAAGACCTAGTAAAGCCGTGACGATGTTGGATGTGTCCTCTACTCGCCGTATGCCAACCAAATCCTTGCCGTACTCAGTTTCCTTACCTTCAAATCCCGCGATACGCTCAACTAAATCCACGAAACGACCTACGATGCGGTTGCCTTTCACAACTACTCTAAACCGCAATTCCAAATCAAACGTGGACGCGATTAATTTAAGCAAGCTGTACGGATCAGTGTGACTGACTAACTTAATCGTGCGGAAACTGCCTGTATACTCAACTATACCTGGCTTCCATTCAGTGGCGTCCAATGCCGCAGTAAGAGCAGAAGCAGGGGTTGCTCCTGTTAAATCAATATCCTGCGGTGAGATGACTTTTGCTTTTTGCAAGTCTACAAAACTACCAAGCGACCGCACCTCTTTTGCTGTGCGTTTAAATTGGTCGGCATAGGTGATGATGAACTCATTAAAAAAACCATCTGCATCTTGTACGAGCAAACGGTTGCGTTTTGTGAGTTTGTCAAATTGGACGAGTCCAGTCATCTCAAATGTGTGAAAATTGTCGATGCTACGTGTCATGATTGGCTCTTTGACTTGCCCTTTTGACGTGTCGAGCGTGCCGATAATCTTATCTGATTGACTGTCTAATATGTGGATTAACGCCATTTATCTCGCCACCTCACTGTTGCTGATTCTATTGCGTCCACTGGTTCAGCTGTTAAATAATTCGCACCAGAATTAATCGGGAAATACGTGCCAATAAACGCTTTTTCATGCGTCACGTCCTCGCCGTTAAGCGTGATGATGTTTTTCGTGTGGTCAAACTCAACCACGTCACCAGCACGAGCCACATACGGTATACCATCAGGCACGTCGTTAATCTTAAACACCTTAATGTCATCAATACGTTGAGTCGTGGTAGGTGGAGTCGTGCCATGCGCCCATAATTGCGTTTGTACTTGCGTGATATTTGCTGTCGCAACACCTGCCGTATCCACCCACTCCCCACCAAGACGAGCGTGCCAACCATGCTCCGCGTCATATCTTGCCACGTACGCTTTCCAAACGTTGCCCACACGCTCTATGCGCAACATGCCGTCAAACTGATGCCACGTCCAATCGTTAGCACCACGACTATTGATGATGTCGTGTCCGTCCTGCTCGTTACCTGCTACGATTCGCGCCCATATCGCTGGAGAATGAGGAGAGCGTTTCGTCATTAATATTTTAGCGACCACTCGATTGAGAGCATCTAACAGCATGACCTCCACACTGCCGACTTGACCTTGCCCACCGATTTGACGCAACAAGACATCAAGACGAAAGTCTTTTACCGATTGACCGATAGACTTTTTTAATGCAGGACCGCGCCAACCGCTGCCCGTGCCATAGTCAGTCGCAAAAAAGCTATAGCCATCTGTCCGCATGATGCCTGCAATCGTACCGCCCTCTACTGTGGATGTGGCACCCCAACCTACTGTAGTGCCCATTTGGTCCCAAAAGATGCGTTCATCACGCACAAAAGGGACTTCGTTGAGCTCGCCGTAATTACCGATCATATTAACCTCTTGGCCGTTGCCGATTGCCACAAACGTTGTATCTTTTTTGATGTTGATGGTCGTGATTGGATACGTATCCGCTGTGCCTTGGTTGACGATTGGGGTGCCGTCTAATAGTACGGATTTTTCAGGACCGTATTTATGAGGGTCGGGGCAGACGAATTGCACGTCCACAAATCCCACTGAGACAATTTCATCCGGATCGAGCGAACCGTTAAACAAAGCATAGTAAGTGCGTGTTGGCGCATCATCAAATATTAATGGTGCCGGTTCATTCGTGGACAACCATGCTGCAAGCTCTTCTGTCTTTAATAAATAATCATCTTCAGAATCGCCACTTATCATTATTCGAACAGGAATAATCAAAGGGTTAACCGTCGAACTCTCTAAAAGACCTCCTGCAAAACCTGGTATGGTCAATAGATTACGTGAAACACTTGAGCGATACGGACGCCTTTTTCGCAATACGGTTATCCAATCTTTTTTAACTCCGTTAAATGTCAAGTTTGCCATTAGTCACCACCTCCAAACACACGCCGATCACTCTCTTTAAGCTTCTGTCGCTCGGAAATATGTGGTTCTAAGATTCTGCCTACCTCACGATCATCCATGACAATCGACACATCTCTTCCACTTTGAACTCCTTCAGCAATTATCTGCAGCAACTCCACAACTCTGCCATCGTCATTAAATGAACCACTGGAGTTATTGGAGAAGCCTGCGTCTAGTAATCTAAACAAGTTTGCTTGTTGGGATTCTGTAAGCACCATTTCATTTCGAAGGAGACGGACATCGATTTCGTTATGCATTGGTAGACTCTTTAGGCTGTCCATCACTTCTGCAACTCGCCCGCCTGTATGCATTTTTGGTTCTGAAGAACCGACAATTCCACCAGAGTGACGTTTCTCCTTATTTTCATCACCCGTGAAAAACCGAGTTATTTTCTCCCATACAGACACTTTTTTCGTAATAGGTTTTTCTAATTTTTCGTTTAAACTATCTGCTTCTTTAAGACCAAATCCTTCTTGAGTAATATATTTTTCGATTTCCTTACTCATTTCATAATTTAGATCTTTAGCAGATCCCACGGAATCATCTATTCCATCCGTTAACCTACCTTGTTCCACTAAGAGTTTTTCAACTTCTGTTTTCGTTAGTCCCATTTTCTTCAATTGCTCATCAATTAATAAAAGCTGTTCTTCGCCTTCTTGAGTAATATTTCCGTCAACAGTATACTTCTCTACTGTTTCTTGTCTTAACTCCTTTGTTTTCTCGATAGCTTTATCGATAGCTTCTATTTCTTTCCCTTTTTCAGCGGTTACATCAATTAAACCTAAGTGATAGTTTATTAACTCACTATAAGCCTCTTGTCCCTTTTGAATTTGCAACTCGATACCATTGACGATTTCCTCTTGTTCAATTATTTGTCCGCTTAATTCATAGTTCTGATCTTTTAATCGTTGGAGTAGAATTTCTTCTTGCTCCACTCTTTCTTCTGCTGCAGCTATATTGGCTGCATTTCCACCTTCTCTTGCTAATGCTAACTTTTCTTCTTCAATCGCCAATCTCATTTCTTGCACTTCTATTTCTTGCTGCTTAACCAGATAATCCTCTGCTAGACTATTAATTTTTTCTAGTGCTTCTGTTCGCTTTTGGATATTATCACTTAACCCTTGAGATGCGGCAATCGCTTGTTTACGTAATTCCAATTCCAATTCTTTAAGAAGTTGTTCATTGTATGATTTCGCTGCATCTGTATTATCCAATAATATATTTCCTTGATCCGTCAATATCGAATTAGAATTAGGAACTTTATTGATAATATCATCGTTTAGCGAGAGAAATGTTGCCATTTCTTCGTTTGTTAATCCACTCTTATCTTGTAGTCTGTCATATTGCTTTTGCATGGCTTCGATTTTCTGAGGATCTGTTTCTAGAGCAATTCTCGACTGCAAGTCGACAAAAGTAGCTAACTCATCATTACTTAATTTGTTTTTTTCTCTCAAGTCTTCATAACGATCTATCTGCTCACTCATCGCATTACTCTGTTCTTCCAAACTTCGAGCGTGATCTAAATTGACTTCAATTGATTCTTCAGACTTTAGCATGGCAGCTCCAATTGCTCCACCGAGTAATGAAATAGCAACAATAGCTGCACCAACCGGCGTCATAGCGAACGCAGAAAGAGCCAATGAAAGCTTACCTATTGTTGATAGCAATGCCGCGACTCCTGTTGATATTGCTAAAAATGTAGCAACAGTCTTAAGTTTTTGGCTGTCAATCTCACCGAAACCTTTTACAACATCAATCGCAACAGTTATTATATCTCTAAAAATTGGTAGAAACTCGTTACCAACCTTTATTCCCACCTCCTCCATAACAGACTGGAATTCTTTAAACGATCCATTGAGCGTATCCATCTGCACTTTAGCAACACGCTCCGCCGTCCCACCCGAATCTTTTAGTTCTTTGGTAAAGTCAGCAAGCGTATCTTCTCCGACTTCAAGGAGTGATAAGAATCCGGAAGCCGCTTCAGTTCCGACTAATTGAGCAGCAGTCGCCGTCTTCTGAGCTTTTGTCATACCTTCTAATTTCTTTCCGATATGACCAACAAGCTCAGGCAACTGCTTCATCTTACCGCTCGCATCAGTTACTTCAATTCCTAAATTCTTGATGAGTTTTACAGCAGCACCCGTTGGATTTGCAAGCTGTAACAACATCGCTCGTAAAGCAGTACCGGCTTGCGAGCCTTGAATACCTGCATCAGACATCTTACCGACAGCCGCTGCTGTTTCCTCCATGGATAGACCTAATGACGCCGCGACAGGGGCAACATACTTCATGGCATCACCAAGCATAGGTAAATCGGTATTCGCGGAACTCATGGTTTTGACCAATACATCCACAGCTCGACCAGATTCCTCTGCATTCATACCAAATCCGGAAAGGATGTTTGAGACGATATCAGCAGACGAACCGAGACCAACTTGAGCCGCCGCCGCTAAGTTTAAAACTCCTGGCATCGCCGCTATCGTTTCGTTTACATTAAACCCAGCCATAGCTAAGTAGCTCATACCTTCAGCGGCTTCACTTGCACTATATTGTGTAGAAGCACCTAACTTACGAGCTGTCTTTTCAAGTTGAGCAAACTCTTCTTCTGTCGCACCACTTATTGCATTCACTCGCGCCATTGACTGTTCAAAATCGGCAGCAACTTTGACAGAGCTTCCAATTCCTGCAATGACAGCACCACCGACAATCAAGGCACCTTTTTGAATAGCGTCGAAGTCACGTGCAAGGTTTTGGCTAGAGTTTGCCGTCTTGTCCAATTCACTTCTTGCTTCAGCCATCTTTTCTTTAAAGCCTGATGCTTCCATCGTAATACGACCTTTTAAATCACCAATATTCTTCGACATTCTCTCACCTACCCTTGCATTCTTCGTAGCTGTTCAAATTTGTCGCGATCGAATTTGTTCATATCCGCTTTAATTTCTTTTGGAGTAATTGCGTTAATAAACTGTTTGTAGTCCGACTCCTCCATCGCCCGATTATTGGAAGCAATCAACAACTGCAATTTCACTAAGAGCTCCGCGTTTTGTTGCTCGTGTTTTTTCTGTATTAAAAATGGTAAATCGACCATGTAGAATTCGTTTTCAATTGCCGTTTGGCTAACATTTAACAAATTGCTAGCGTCACGTAAAAAATCATCAATGGATAATGAAGAGGCCTTCTCGTTTACTCCGTCGGCGTTTCCGCTTGCGGTTGTTTGAGAAGGCCTTTTAGGTTTTTTGCTGTTTGATCAAGTCGGTTTTTCTTGATTGTTAAATACACGTATTCAATAAGTTCATCCAGTCCTGCATTGTGGTACAAATATTCTTTGTCGATATCGCTCACCAGTGAAACAATCTCAAGCATTTCTTCTAATGCGACATCAAATGCTTGTAGTAGATACGCTGATAAGTCTTTTCTTGGGGCTGAAAACACTTGCAGTGCCACACCAGGCAATAAATCAATTGCCCCGAACACTTTCTTCCATAGTGCAGGTGTTAATTTCTTTACTTCAGCTTTCTTCTTTCCTAGCAAGACAGTGTCTTTGCTAAGTACTCGATTCATAAAGCTCATCATCTTCCCTCATTTCTAAGCAAAATAAAAAGAGCCACAATGGGCTCTCTTGAATTATGGTCCTGGTACTGGAGGAGTGGCCGTTTCGTCACCCATGAAGTACAACAATCCTTTATTGGATAAGTCCGGATAGCCCGCAAATGTCATATTTGCAATACGCTCATTATCCGAGTTATACGTGTATTCTGGATCCGTTAAAGGTGCGGCAATTGGCACTGTAATCCAGTCATTTGGTGTTGCTGACGGGTCTGTAGGTTTAATTACAAGTTTTTTTGCTCCTTCCGTCATATTGTAGCCGGCTTGCGAAAAGACATTAAGACGTAGTTTTGGAGCTGTTGGTACGGTGTTGTCAGCGATAAGTTCACTGTTAGGAATCGCTGTAGCGAGTTTTGCTAAGTCTGACAGAGCAAACGGGACAACTACTTCACAAGTCCGACCTTTAAAAATTGATTTGACTACCGTATCACCGTATTGATCAACAGTGACATCGTGCTTTGTGGATGCTGACCGAAAAACGATACCACCTTTTGTGATATCAAATGTCGTCATATCCCCTTCTTCTCCGTATTCGACGATTGCGGGGCCAATTGGCACGTCAATATATTTTGCTTCTGCCATATTAATACGCTCCTTTCAAAGCGGGTTGAATTTTAAAATTAAAATTTGTTGAATAGGTTGGACGATCGTGGATGTCTAATCCTATGGGAATCGGATTGCTAGACTGTGACCGACTGTAATAGACTTTGTTGCTATCAATGACATAGCCAGTCTTTTGATCAAGTGCGTCAATGAGAGATTTAGCAAGTGCTTCTGTTAACTCCATTTGCATGTAGTCAGTTTTATAGCTTTTACCTTTCACGATTACCTGGAATGACGGATACTGAATTGGCAAGTCCGGGTCACTACCGAATCCACCCGTACCAAAAACAAAAAGAGCCGGTAATTGGCTCTCAGGAACATCCGGCATATGATCTGGATCCGGAAAAACATTGAATCCAAGTGATGTTAAGTAAGCGATGAACTCTCTACCACTCAAAACAGACCACCTCCAAACTGTAAGGCTTCTGCAAGTTCCGAAAGTACAGTATCCTCATTAATCGCTATGGCGTTTTGTAGATACTTCTTACCGGGATTATGTCCCTTATGAGACCCCTTACTTTGCGTTTTGGGACCAGGCGTAAAGATGACAACTTTTCCGGACTTGGTTTTTCGGAATCCTTCATGTTGTGCCCACGCATAAGGGGCGACTTCCGGACTCATTACCACGCCAAAATCGATATACATGGATGCGATGTCAGTTTTCACTGTATCTTTGTCGAGAGCCGCTTCTAAATCACCCGAATCAATCGGTGCAAGTCTACGCGCGTCTTGAATTACCTTTTCTGCAAGCTTAGTAAGGACCTTGTCGAGGTTTCGAAAAAAAGCTTTCTCGAACTCATCAAGCACATCTTTCATTTCCTCTGTACCGATTAGTTCGAATGAAAACTTATCAGCCATAGACAATCACCTTCTTCACGTCATCAGTCCCCAGAAACTTTTTCACTTCGATATGTTGAGGACGAAATTTGATTTCTTGGCCAAGTTGAGTACGATACACAAATTCATCGGTCATGCCGACGAGATGAGGACCTTCTAAATGCGCTTCGACAATCGAGTGAACTTCTTCACCTTTCGCATTCTTGATTAACTTTTGCTCTTCAACAACTTTCGCAGTAAGGGGGACGTCCTTAAATCCTCCAGGACGTCCCCACTCATCGACAATTGCTTTCCTGTGCAATATGTTAGCCGGATAGCCGAACAGACTCATAACAAAGCACCGCCAAACTGTGGAGGGCTTTCCTCTTCAGTTTCCTTTTCTTCAATTTCGAAAAGAGGAACACCAAGGAGATCACGTACATCAGGAGCAACCTTACTACGAGAAACATAGTCAATTCGCTCACCGTTGTCCGTGACCGCTTTAACACCTTGCTTTTGATATTTAAGTGCTGGATCAAGTCCCTGTAGCTCCCATATTGCTTGGTAAGCGATGTGCTCATCGGTTAATTCTACCTTGGGATACCAACGAGATAGATTCCGAGTAGCCTGCACAACGGCAAGGTCTTTCTTCTCTGCTTTATCCCATGCTTCCGAATCAAGCACGTTTGCGGCAATCCACGCGTCTATTTCTAAAACTGTAGGCATACTCAGCACCTACTTTCGATTATTTTCCTTTGTTCTTGGCTGCTTCAGCTTTAGCAGCATCTTCCTCAGCTTGTTTCTTTGCTACTTCTTCTTTAGCTTTCTCTTCCGCTTCTTTCTTCGCCTTTTCCTCAGCAGCCTTTTGAGCCGCTTCTTCAGCTTTTGCACGTTCTTTTATTGACGATTCCGTTTCAACCGCAAGGCCACGCTCGATCAGACGTCCGCCGTCCTCTTTGCTAATCTTCTTTATTTCCTCACCGACTTGATACCATTTGCCGTTATGTTTAATAATCGCTTTTGTTTTGACTTCCATTGTTCATCATCCTTTCAAAATGAATTAGAAAAGACGCCGAATGTATCGACGTCTTTGATTAAATAACTGTAGCAGTTACTACCGAATCATTGAAGCCGAAAGAAGGGAACGCTAGGTTCACTCCGATTGTTTCAATACGAATTGGATGCTCGTTGATTTTACGGAATACGAAGATGCCGTTTGAATCAGTTTCAACCGATTCGATTTCATTCATCATTTCTTCCGTAGTTTTCGCCCATAGGTAATCTCCTAATGGACCATCTGGTAGCAATACAAAACGATCTTGCGGCATCATGCGGACAGTGTTGAATGATGGACGATTGTTCACGAGTGCTTTCTTTTCAACGCGTGCCACTGTATCATAAGCCACGATAGTCGGTAAACCGTGTGTCTCCATGAGTGTATCTAACTGTGCTTTGTTTAATTGTGGTGGATTTGCTGTGCCAGATGGATCGCCGTGGTAAGCGATACGAAGGCTTTTGTTTTGCAAGAGCAGCGAAACGATATGACGTGAAGTCATCGCGCGCTTCAAGAGAACGCCTCTATCAGCTGCTTCATTTACCCAGCCTTGAATTTCAACGAGCGGTGTAGAATTAGCAATGTCGCTCCATTTGTCTGTTCCGCTTAATACTGGTTTTTGATCATCTGTATAACCAAAATCTGCAGTGAATTGTACTCCACCCTCTGCATATGTGACTTTACCAGTAGAAATCGCTTGCATTCCAATCCACTCTTTACGTGCTTTGATAGCATCAACCGCATACGACGCATCATCCAATTGTGTACGACGAATTTCTGAAAGCTCATTGGAGCGTAGACCGTCCTGCAGCAATAGACGAACTAATTTTTCATCCATTGCACGACCACGCTGGATCTTAGGGATTTGAATACGTGAGCCAGTCATCCCTTCGCGGCTACCGTATTCAACTTGTGTTCCTAACTCACCGATTTGCGCCATAACTGGCAGGCGTGAGCTTGCTGTCACGACGTCGACTGTCAATTCAGATGTTTCTCGTGCCGGAAAAAACAGATCAGCTAGATAGTTCTGAGGCGTTGCAAGGTTACGAGAATACGTAAGCAACTCTCTGCCGGTTAAAGCCTGTTCAAGGTTTAATTCTTCAACTCCACCGGCAAAGAATTGAATATCTAGTTTTAATAGTTTTGGTTTGATGTTTTCCATAGGTTCATTTCCTCCTAGTTTTTCGATTGATTAAGCGAATTGAATGAACGGCATTTTGCCGATTAATGCTGCATCAACAGTGACGGGTAAACGTTCAGAAATAACTTTAGCCATTTCGTATCCACCTACCACATGATCACCGTCAGTTACATCGACTGTATGTTTCAAGATGACAGAAGGATTTTCGCTGCCATCAATCCCTGCCGAGTTGTAAGGAACATACTTCCCGTTAGCCATCTTGGACATCGGCATACCTTTCAGAATGACCTTGCGACCATCTCCGCCTGCCGTTACTGCTGCTGAATCAATCGTAATACCGTTTACTACTTCGCGGATTGCCTCATAAGAAGCAAGAATTTCCGCTTCGCCATGTACTTCAAATGCTTTTTGTGGTTGTAAATTCATAATCCATTATCCTCCTTATCGTTTCCACGGGTCATTGACAGTTGTTGTTTGCACCCCGCGGCTTTGTGCAAGTTTTGCAATGTTCTCAAGATGCGCCTTGTCGTCTTTTGGCTTCCTGCTGATGTCGGATCCAAAGTTTCCGCTACCTGACTGTTTAATCAAGTGCGGCTTTTCCTTAGCCAACTTTTCAAGCGCTTCTTTCACGCCTTCCAAGTCGCCTTTTTCGTTCTCTGTGACTTCCGAAAGATCTGCAAGGGCAAGTGCATCCGAATGGTCAGCGAATCCGAGTTCATTCGCAACTAATTTAACCTCGGCATTAAGTAAACGCTTGAAGGCTTGGGCGTTCACTTCTTTGAGCTTTTCCTCAATCACTTTGTCAACATCGACTGAATCGTCCTTCTTTTTCTCATCCTTGCCCGACTTATCTTCCTTCTGTTTCAATGCTTCCTGCATCGCTTCAACAGAATCAAAGCCAAGTTGTTTAGCAAGATTTTTTTGACCAGCCTTTTCAGCGCGTCCAAGCCGCTTGTTGAGTTCTTCCTTCGTGTTAAACGTTGCGAAGGGTTCATCTTTTGCACCTTCACCATCACCTCCTTCGCCCCCACCTTCTGCGCCTTCTCCTCCATCACCCGCGAAGTGTTGGATATTCAAGCGTAATGGTAAGTTAGGCTTCTCTTGCAACAAAGGTTGTTTTGTAGTGACGAACAGCGACATGATGATTGAGTATAAATACATGATTAATTTTTTCATTGGTTCCTCCCTAATTTAAGGTCTCAGTAGACCATGGTTTCCATGACAGCTTTTTACGCCATCGGCATGTTTTAGGCGTGTGTCAGCAGCGTATTTGTTCCACTACAATATCTTTAGCTACCTCGAGCAATCCAATGAGCTCAGCTTCACTATCACTCGAGTACGATACTTCAATTTCCTTTTCAGCTGTCAATGTGACGATGATTACGCTGTCCAAGTCATTCGACACTTTAACAAGTTCATGGGCAATTTCTTCGACTGATGCCCCGCGTTCTTTCTTTTGTTTGTACGCTTTAATATTCACAGCAAATCCTCCTGGCTACATAACGGAGTAGCGAACCGAGATATGGGATCACTTCCTTTCGGATGTTAGTGCTTGAATTCTTTCTGCGTATGGCAATACTCGGTAACACCTCAAACAATAGTAACCGCCTTTATGTTTGACGATCCGGTTTACATTTCCGCATTTGCAGCACCTCATGCACCTCACCCCTTTCAAGGCAAACAAAAAAGCACCCTATTTGGATGCTATCTGCGCTTTCAATGAATCCATCATCTTTTTCAATTCAGTTTTCTTTGTTTCGATTTCTTTGAGTTTATCATCGTACTTTTCAGCGCTAGCTTTACCAGCAACCATTTCAGATGCAATAGCATGAAGTTCCTTGTTCAATTCCTTCATTTCTCTTTGTCTTCTCCGAACTTCTTGGTCAGTCACGAATGACGTGTAATGCATTTTGCAATGAGGGCACTTGAAATACGTCTCAATCAAATTCACACCATGCGTTTTCTTTCGCGGTTTAATGTCAAAGCTTTTCTTGCATTCATCACATTGAACGTTCATTTTATCCATCCCTTTCTTTAAACGTCACACCAAGCGTTCTGTAGTCCTCCATCCAATCCCTGTATGTTTGAGTATTCCTAGCTTTGTGACTAGCAAACGTCCTTAAATCAGGCAGGTCTGGCATACGAGACTTGTAACGAATCCATTGTTTTCGAGTGTCGTTCTTTTTGGATTTTTCTCTTTGCGTCTCATTATACTTCTTGATGGCATGATCTGTTCGGTTATCGACGAACGGACGATTAGACACTATAAGCATCTTATTGATGTCTGCTTCGTCTTGGTATTCAATATTCCAAGGGTATGCCGAATGGACGCAATGAGCATGGTAAGGTGGTCTTTGTAACAACGGGGGGAATCTCTTGTCCTGCCCGCTGATACTGTACACCCTACCTTGATATTGGGCGCACATGGAGCAAGTGATACCAACGCTGTTCACATAAAGAAGGTCTTGTCCGTTTTCTATCATTCGATTGATAGATCCGTCCACGTGGGCTTTCCGCTGATGGAAATGAATTGCACCGGAAAGATATTTCTCGACCGGTACATTTGCACCGTTCTTCGTGATGATACCCGTTATACCCTTGTCAGTCACTTCAGCAACTGCCCGCTTCGTTGCTTCTCTTCGAGTCAATCCTTCGACCAAAGAACTTTGATTCGCTCGCTGGATAATCGATTCAATTCGCTGCTTCACATCCATCGTCATGAAGTCGGTAGCTTCCAAGACGTTGTAAAAAGCTTCGTCGATAATTCGCTGTACAGCTTCCTGGTGTATACGTGACTTAAAGGTGGCATCGACATCTTTCTTGCCTTGCACTCTCATTTCATCGACCGCTTCTTTCGATCCGTTCTTGTACGCTTTCTCGATGATAGACAAGATTAAATCGGTGCTGTCACCTTGCACAGTCGCAATTATGGCGCCGATGTCAGCAAGCAATTCCGTTTTCCTTTGCTTCGTCAGTCCATCAATTGTGGATGACTGAATGAGAGCAAGAATGTTCATGCTCGAAAGCTCGAAGAGTTTCACAAACTTCTCAACGTCCTTGCTCATTCATCATCACCTATATTCGTTTTAGGTGGTTGAATGAATGTTGGATTCATACCGTCAACCATTTGCTCGTTCTGTATCTTCTCAATTTCGTTCTTGATGGCTTCCTCTGACCAATCAGGATGCAGATTCCTAATTGTCGTTTCAAGTGACTGGACGCCGTCCGTGTACTTCTTAGATTCCTCTTCGTCACTTTCCGCATCAGCTTTTGGCAACATGCCTTTCCATTCAATGATTGGGTCCTTCACTTCATAGTCCGTTCCTGCAAAGTGATTCTCCAAGATTGTACATTTCCGAATTGCACCTTTAATTGCGTGGTCAAACTTTTCTTGGATTGCCTCCGCTTTAATAACCGATTGAATCCATTCATAAAGAATCGCCTTTGCCGATAGACTACCACCAGCGTCCCCTAAACCGACAGCAGTAGCAGCAGTCTTAGAAATCGCCATCATGTAATCGATCAAACGAGTTACGTGTTCAAAGGACTGAGCCGTCTGCGCATCCCAAGTGATGTACATTGGCACCGCACCGTTATTTTCATCGTAAGAAACAACTTCAAGATCTGCATTGCGGACAAAGCGACCGCCGTAATTTGCGTTATTCTGATTTGCCACCGTGTCCCACAACTTTCGAGGGATGGCCAGTTTCGGCTTTCCATGCTTTTCAAACACAATTGAATCACGTGTGATGGTCCAGTTAATCTCTTCCTGTATGCCGTCAATGTTTCGAAGTGCAGAACGCCCTCTAGGTTGTAGCAACGTTTCATCATTGGCTAAATAGCCACTCATTAATTCGTTTACACCTTCAAGAGTGATGATAGGCTCAAGATTCAATCCATGTTCGGCATTGTAATCAGTGAAGTCAATCTCACTATCAACAGCATCGCCCTTCATGAGGTAGACGTGTTGAGAAACGACAAGACCAACATCTTCAAGTCGCTGTCTTTCCACTCGCAAATAAGTTTCATTTCCACGTTCTTCCGTCCAGGTAATGTCTGCACCAAGTTCATCATCATGTTGAAAATACAAATCGGCAGGCAGCCATTCAAACCATGTGCCTTTTCGCTCTGTCCTGCGAACGCGATAAGCAACACCACCATCTACTTGATGCTGGACGATAGCCGCCCATAAAGCGCTCTTTGTATTGGATACTCGAGATACCATCGTTACGAAATCGAGATAGTCTTTGTCTTTTTCTTCATCAGCAGAAATGTTCCCGAGCGATCGATTGATTAGATCGGCAGGAAGCTCAGCGATAGCAGAAGAGAAGTTGACGACAACATAATTGTTAAGCGTTGTTTCTGCTTTGCTTTTTTTCCTCACGATTTGCCGCCTGTCAGCATTTCGTAATCTTGTTCTAGCGGACTGTTGACTTTGCTCGACTATCTGTTGAGCACGCGGGAAGATTTCTTTATGATTTCCCTCGTACAAATCACGGTAGTAGTGCATGTTTTCGTAGTCCACATCAAACGGAGCAGGAGGAAACTTATTCTTTTCGTAAATGATCGTCATCTTATCACCACCCTTGAGGTCTTTCGTTTGTCCATTGTAATTCCGGTCTGCGTAATGGCTCGGTTGAATATCTGAGTGCTGCCATTGCATCGTCAAATACTTCAACAGGCGAATCGAGGTACAAACCTGTCTTCTTGTCTTTCTTCCAAGACCACTGCTGAATTTCTTTAGCGGTGTTTACACAGTTCGGATGGATATAGATTTTCCGTTGTTTTAAGTAATCAATTTGAGCTTGCACGCTACCTGGCTCTTTAATGACGCCAGTTGCATTGTAGCCAGCATTCTGCCACATCTGAATGCGATCGGGTTCTGCAGAGTCACAATACATTTCAAGGTACTTGTTTAATCCCTGCCGGTCAGCTAATTCGATTATTGCGTCAGTAGCCATTTCATGCACGTAAATTTCATCACAAATATAAAAATCGCCATCCTTTACCCCGACGGTAAGAATAGCGTTTGCATGATTAAATCCAAAGTCTTGTGCGTGATGCATTGAATCAAACATGGAGTAATCTGTGTCGAACTCTTTAATTGTGAAGTTCTTTAAGATGAGGCCGCCAAGTTCTCCCCAATCACCTAGACCGTAAATAGCATATCCTTCAGGGTCTTGTTCTTTCCTACGCAACATCCTACGGTGATACGCTTCGTCAATAAATCGATTCTGCAGATATGTTGAATGGTGCGTGAGAATATCATCACTCTCATAATCAAAGTACTTCCGCTTAATCCAGTGAGTTGAAGAAACAGGGTTGAAAGTAAATGTGATTTGATAATACAAATTCGGATTGTCCAAGATTCCACGCAAACGGTCATCGAGAATATCAACATCAGATTCCTGCAGTTCGGTCGCTTCTTCTACCCATATCCAAACTAACTTACCGTGAGCAAAGTTTATGGATTTTAATTTCTCGCGGTCCCTTGCATCGTTCACGCCACGGAAGATAACTTCATTGCCTGTCACTTTACTTTTAAGCGAGAGTGGCGATTGTCTAGTTTCCCAGAACTCTTCTGCTCTACTGCCGTAAATCCGGTTGATCGCGCCGTTAAGTTCAGCATAGGTACTGTTTCGATTCGTCTCGTTTACTTTACGGACGCACAGAAGGTTAGCGCCTTTATAACGTGGATCGCTCAGTTTCAAGATATAGTCTTGTGCAATGTTGACGGATTTTCCGGAACCTGCACTTCCTCTCATCGCTCGATATCGTCTTGTCGATTGGTTAACTTCCTTGAAGTGCTTGTTAAACTGGACTCTTACTGTATTCATTCTGCATCACCATAATCGACGATGATTTTAAGGGGACCATCGTTTTCAGTCTTGGTTATTGTTTTCACTTCTGCTTTGGTTTTTTCGATGTCCAACTTTAACTTTTCTTCTTGCAGGCGTTTCTTGTCGTTGTCCGATAGGAGGTCAGTGTACTTAGCCAACATATCCAAAGCTTTCATCTTGTCTGCAAGCTTGACTGTCGGACCATTACGTCCGTTAGATATTTCAGTAATAAGAGTACCGTCAACTTCATTCGCGTTATTAAAATTAACGAAGTTGCGTATATAAGTGACCTCTTTCCCATCATCGTCAAGTATTGGATTGCCAAGCTCATTTCTTGCCACTACTTCCTCTGAACCGAAACCAACAAAGTCAGTGATGTCAGCAAAGGCGATGTCGATGTACTTTTGTAGCACGTCACGCACATCCAATTTTAATGCATAAGATTGCTCTGCTTTCATCCGGTCTATCTCTTTAGATATGTTAGGATTTGCAAGGGTACGACTGCCTTCAACTCTCGCCGTGGTATAAGCACACTCATATGCCTTCTGATAAGCCTTAGTCGCATTGAAGTATTTAATGTAGTAAATACAAAAAAGCCGTTGCTTATCGGTTAAATCATCCGACTCTACAACAGGCTCAAATACCTTCTTTTTCGTTGCAACGTTTTTGCGTTGCGTTGCACTTTTCGTTGCGTTGCGTTCTGCGTTTCCTCTCGACCATTTTTCTCTGTTCTTCCTGCTTCGTATTGTCGAATCCTTAACTCCATGTTTCTCTGCTAAATCCTTGAATGAGATATCGCTTGTTTCCCACTCTCTCTGAATCTCTTCCCAATTCGGCATTTCACATCACCGCCGCCTCCTTTATTTTTAGCCATAGAAAAAAGCACCTCCTAAGAGATGCTGATACACATTAAAACAATATCTCTACTGACTTAATTTCACTTACTTCCCGTGTTTCTCCAGACTCTTGTGCAGTTAATTCTGCATTACCCATTTTCTCAAGTTCTTCTAAAAACACCTTAATGCCTTCAGGATTCTGAGACATGTCAATTTCCTCTTTATCCCAACTAGTGCCATCCTTAAAATTGATTACCAGATCATAAATTTTATCCACGTTTTCACCCCCTCATGACACAATTCGCCATGAAAGGTGAAAATCCTTTATTTATTGCTCGTTATGTACGGGGCTCATAGAGGTGGCTGAGTCGCTCGAGCGCACCCCTCCTTTAATGGTTCCCCTCATATATGCAGACTTCGTATATCAAGCGTATATCATAGAATCATTTTCCACCCTGTCTTTTATCTTCTTTTTGGCTCTGCGGATAGATTGCTGGACCATACTTTTACTTACTCCTAGTTCAGTTGCAATATCCCCCATGCTCCTTTTCTGTGCAACGTGTAGGATATAACATTGCCTTTCACGTAAGGAGAAGGAAGCTAGTATATCAGCAAGGATAATTTTTTCTTCTCGAGTCATAAACAGATGCTTTTTATTAATATCATCAGTCTCCAACTGAGCCGCTATATCAGGAATCAAGTCAATGTTTTCATATGAGCGCCTCTGATAGATTGCCTTTTTATCTACCCCTCTATAATTACCCGGTTGCCTTCCAGTCTTCATCCAATCCAATGAAAACGTCATCGATTCAATCATGCTATTAATCTGCTTCAAGTCCTGCATTTCGATAGGATTGCTCCTATCCAAACGATCCGCACGTCTTTTCAAATCTTGCTTCCCCACCGTATACTCCTGAATCAATTCATCCGCCCAATTCAACATGAAAGCCCCTCCTATCTCTGTCTATAAGCTCCGCCCTTTTTGCGTCCATACGTCGGTCTGTTCGTGCCCATAATTTCCGCCCAGTCCCTCGATGTGAGTCGTTCCTTTCGACTACCCCTTGTCCTAATACTCTTCTGTTCTACTTCGCCTGTACGAGGACGAGAAAGGTCTTTTTCGACTAGCTCTGTTTGCAACGTTTTCACCCACTCACCCCTTTTCAAATGAAAAAGACACCAAACAACAGCGTTATGCCGTTGCTCAGTGTCCCTGGTTGTTCCAGTAGACTTATTTAGATTTTGTAATAGGTTGTTCAATCCAGTCTTTCAGCGTGTAGCTTTTTGCGCATTCCTCACAAACAAAGAACTCTCCGCGTTTGTTTTGCCTTGCCACCAAGACAAACCTTTCTTTTCCGCAATCCTCGCAACTAAAGTAACTCATTTGCTGCAATTCATCACCTCATCGTATAACTCACTTTTTCAGCATGAATCTTGCCATCTTGCCAAGTAATCAAATGTTCGCCAAATCCGCTGTCAGGCTTCGTCACCACTTTCAACTTTCCCTTCTTTATTACCAAGACCGCATCCTCTTTTAAATCAACCACCGCTTTACCTTTCTCCACCCAGACCCCTCCTAATGTGCTATTATTAATGTGTCGGGACAGGAGGAATCCTGTCTTTTTTTATTCTCCTAACAACCCGCCTGGCCGTGGCTTAATGTTCCCGATAATCTCTTGATCTACCACAAGCAATGCAACCGATAGCAAGTTCACACCAAGCGCTTCAGCTATTTCCTCACCACTTTTCCCATCACGCCACATCTGCCGAAACAGATTCATGTCTCGCCTGCTCCAATACCATTTGACGTCAGCATCTTCAAGCAATATATGGGCTTCTTCAAGTTTGACTTTGACCATTTGTAACACCTGCCGATGCTTCACACAAACGTTCGTTTTCAGTTCGCAAATTCAACCAATCCCTATGCAACTCGACAAATTGGATTTGTGTGTCGATTGTTTGTCGTGCTTGTTCTACGAGAAAATCATAATCAGCTGGATCCAATAAAACTACTGGTTTTGGTCCTGTCCGAGTTGCGAGTTCATCATGCCTTGCTGTTCTCTTTATCCTTTCTAATCGTTCCGCGTTCGTTTCAGTCATCCTGCATCCTCCTTCACAAACTTTCTCGCATACCTCAACTGCTGAAAAATATACGGATCATCATCTTTGCCACCCGAAGCCAAGTGGTCACGTATTCGATTATTTATGTCTTGCAAAGCTACTAGCGGAATGTGATGCGCTATCTTTGCTATTTCCTGAATTGGGTTGTTTGCCATGACTACATCACTCTCCTTGCTATTATGTCTCATTGTTCGCTTTTGTTCCTATGCATCAAGGAAAAAAGATAGTATGCTTGCCTCATGATCTAAAACGGAGGTTCCTGCATTGAAAATCAAACGCAAGATCCATCAATCTGAAATGACCGATATTAACAACCAAATACGCATGATTAAATGGAACTTAGATACTCTTATTAACCTTTTAAAAGAAAAGAATCTCAATGAACTTGAAATTAATAACGCGCTAGCCGTAGCAGGACTCACCCTTAACAATCTTGCTCAAAAAACAATGACAGCTGTTCGAAGTGTTGGGAAAGAGATAGATTGACTGTCTCTTTCCTTCGCTTTATGGTCGTACTGTGAATCAAGGGTTATTCCAACTCAATTCATTCATTGGGAAACCACGTTGAACGAAAACTCTAAATTCATCAAGCTTACTTTGATAGCACAGCTCTCGATACATCAAAAGCATGTCATTTCTACTCAAATTAGTTTTAAAATATTTATTAAATTTAACCAATAGTCTATTGGCATCTTTTTTCTCCAAACCTTTTCCTATTGGGCGACACAGAGAAAACACAACTCTTGTTTTAACATCATCTAAATCATTACAACCGCCTATAAACGTGTAGGTATTAGTAGGTTCATCTATTATCAATTCATCGAATCTGTTAAGAATATCAACTTCAAAATCCTTCATGAATTGAACAACCTCCGAATAGTTCAATACCATGCAGCTCCACTCCTTCGCTTTATTTGTCTACTGCGCCATCCTATCCAACTCTTCTTCAAAATCAATAATTTCAGTAGGTGGCTTTGGACCAAATTTGCTGATTGCAAGAAGTTTCATTTTTTCAATCTGGTCATCTAAGTCTTTGCGATTACTTAACAAATCTGCCAACTTTCGTGCTTTCAATCTTAAAAACTCCATGTATTTAGACTTATCATCCATAACAATGAGATCGAAGAAATCTAATTTTATCGCCGTGAGTTTAGCACCTGATGTAACTTCCGATATGATAATTACAGTCTGAAATGCATCGCCGTTAGGTGTTGCGCAAAATCGATGTTTACCAATTGTGATTTCATGTCCAGCAATAGGTATCCATCCGTCCGCAGCTAAATAAAAAGTTTTTTCCTGCTCGTGAACTTTAACCATTCTCCAATCACTCCTTTGTATTCTGATTTTTGCTGCTCATCACTTTTTAGCATTCAGATATCCCAAACAATATGCCGTTATGAAGATCAGTCCTGCTGAAAGATAAACGGTCATTCCCTCACCTGTTTTCCTTCATGAAAACCAACCAATGCGTCTTGCTCCTACGGTTTCCGAACAATGGCTTGTAATCGATAATGTCCAAAATCTCCTGTAGTGCGATTTGGTCTTCATTCCACTTGAAAATTAACGTTCCGTTAGGCCTCAAAACTCGCATGCACTCGTTGAATCCTTGTTTTATGTCGAACTGCCAAAGTTCATCGAGCTTTCCATACTTCTTGGCTAACCATGAATCTTCGCCTGCCTTTATCAGATGCGGTGGATCAAAGACGACCAAGTAAAAAGACTCATCGTCAAAAGGCATTTCGCGAAAATCTGCTATCAAGTCAGGTTTCACTTCTAAAGTTCTGCCATCGCATAACGTGTCCAAAAGTTCCCGATTGTCCATAAACAATACATCGGAGTTCTGCTTGTCGAACCAAAACATTCGGCTGCCACAGCAGGCGTCTAATACTCGTGCCAATTCCTCACCCCACATGTTTTAAATAATGCAGCACATACCCCTTATCACTTCTCACCCGGTCGCAATTCAACACAAAATCTTGATGAGGAATAGACTTCCTGCCACCCTTCTCTGAGGTTGTCCAAGCTTCCTGTAGCTGTCCAAAAGGTAAAAGGTATACTTCATCCAACTTGCTAAACGAAACGAGCAGGAACGACCGTGCGCCCTTTTCATGCCATGATTTCAATAATTCATATTGATGTTGTGAAACATTGTCGAGAGGGAAACTAGTTCGATTAGCAGTTTCTTTGGCATCAAACACGATCGTCTTGCCGTTATGAATTCCGACATAATCAACCCATTCACCTTTTTGCGTATAACCCGTAACGGTCCGACCGTGATGTTTTGTGATTTGTACAGGCGTCGGCACTTTACGAATGTCCGCAACACCCTTATTACGATATTGCTTATTCGTTATATCAACCAACCGTTCGAGCACTGCACCTCGGTTAGCGTGTGATCTGCTGTATGCTTTTCTCACCGTTCTGCCCCTTCCTATATCTGAAATAACGCTTCCTGTTCTCAACTTTGCTTTCACACCATTCTTGATTCCAATGGGCTTGCAGTGTTGCCATTACGGATGGTTTGGGATTGGAATAGTGTGTTTGGACACTCTCCAATATTTCATCCACTGTCATCCATCCGCCGTTTCGGTAATGGTATTGCATAAGAAATTTAATGTTATCAATGGTCACTGAGTATTCAGTTGGACCATCGCCACTCTTTACACCACCAGTTGTCATTTTGTGATGAGGAAGAACGTAATCTCTTAAAGGCTTCAACCGCTTTTTAATCCTATGCCTTCGCCCCCATGAATGGACAAAGGCATGATCATCATCCACATAGATAACGCCAATGCCATCTTGCTTTAAGTAACTAGCAGCAATCCGATTTCCATGCGACCTAGGTCGGGGGATAGCGATAAAAACATAATCCGCAAGGCCGATCGCGCTGTGTGCTTGTTCGATTAATTTCCACGTCAGATTTTTCTTCATTTCGACAGCCACAGCATACGATTTACCAATGCCAACGACATCCAAGGTACCGACTTCTGCGTACACGTCACAGTGCATCTTCTCTTCCAGCAAAGATTTCACCGGTTGGAACATATCTGATTCCTTCACGCACACACCTCAATCCCCATGACTACATATCCTTTCTTTTGCTCGTAATCTGTCATGTAAGTAATAACTGCATTAATTTCATTGCCCGTGTAATCATCGTCTTTGAACTCTCGAAGCAACAGACCATCGCCGATTTTGTAGTCCCTATCGTTCTTTCGGATTTCAAACCGTTTGGCTTTGCTCGCAACAGCTTTGAAGTATTCCGGCATTATTTTTAACCGATGAATCCGAAGCGCATCATCGATCGTAATCTGAATGCGCCGGAACTCCGCTTCTTCCACTTCAAATTTCTTTCTACAGGTACGACCAAATCCAAGAGCGATGGATTTCTCGTCTTTCAACGGTCGCCCGCACCGTCTGCACGCTTCCATTCAGACCGCCCTCCCGATCGGTATTCCGACTTTATTCCGCTGAACAGCCGGCTTGTCCCGCCATTCGAGCCGCCAACCTTCCTGCTTCAGCTCATAGACTTCCTTGTTCGTTAAATGACCATGAATGACTAACTGCTGCCTGCTGACCCGTTTTGACATTGTCGTGAGCATTTCCGCACCCCTTTTCAGTCGTCTTTATCATCCTCAACTTCCCTCATGATCTGGTGATGTAGATTCATGATGTCACCATCGGAAACTATCAATTCAACTTCTTGGAAGTGTTCGTCTGTAGCGCCGACGATGAATCTCTTGTCAGTCACAACCGTCTTGTCCATGAACAGATATGCTTTTAATCCTCTTTTCACTGTGCTTCCTCCTTGACTTGTTCAGCGATTGCAGAAGCGACAGCAGCGACATGAATTAATTCCGTGTATAAGTCATCAGCATCCGTCTCTTTACTTGCCACACTGCCATGCTGGATTGCCTGGGCAACCTCCCCAACTTCCTCGACCAATATTGCTCGCCAATATGGATAATCATGTCTTTGCAATCCCCACTTTTCGTTCTGTTGCATGCGTTCTTTAAGCACATCATCATTGACTTCTCGCATTGAGCTAGTTGCCGTGTGTCTCATTCCGTCCACTCCAATACTTTTCTTGCGCGTTCACCGCCGTCTACAGTAACTTCACAAATTCGGTGCCAGCGACTTGAATAATGTTCTTTATAGTTTTCCTTGTTCGCATAGAATGCTAGCTCCTTGCGCAATCTCGCATTCTCCTGCTGCCATTGCCATTGGAGATCCATTACAATCACCCTTTCAAGTTTTAGTTGTCAAAAGGGAAGGTCGTCATCCGACACTTCAATTGGACCCCTACCTGTTGCGAACGGATCTTCATCAGTCCGTGTGTAGTTCTGTTGTTGAGAGTTCTGATATTGCGGTTGTTCTCGATCAGTATTTTCGCGATTATTATTCTTAGGCTCAAGAAACTGTACGCTGTCCGCTACAACATCCGTCATGAAAACTCGCTTACCATCCTGCCCATCGAAGCTGCTCGTTTGAATGCGTCCTTCCAGTCCAACCAACGACCCCTTATCCAAAAAGTTAGCTACATTCTCAGCAGTCTTTCTGAATGTAACGACATTCGGGAAGTCAGCTTCCTTCTCACCTTGTTGATTAGTGAAAGTCCGATTGACCGCTAGGGTGAACCGGCAAACCGGAACACCACTTTGGCTATACTTGATTTCAGGCTTCTTTGTGAGACGGCCAACCAACACGATCCGATTAATCATTCAACCACCGCCCTCTTCTGCCGTTTCGCAAATACACCTTGCATCATTGCAATGCGCTCCTGCTTGATCGCTTCTTGCATGACTTCCTTTTCACGAAGCACCTTTTGCTCATACGGCACTCCAAACGAGGTCAGCAAGCACTTGCTATGACAATATAGGTCTGCTCCACGACGCCAGACTCTTTGTCCTTTGCGGATGACCGACTCACATTCTGGATTGGAGCAGACTGTTACTGCATTGCTCATTGCGCCACCTCCAGCATTTCTGGATTTTCGTAGATGTTGCCGACAATTTTCATATCCACACAGCCGTCATCGTAAAAATCACCAAATGAGAAAGTGTCAGTCGGACTGATAGCTTCCAAAAACCATTCGTATCCGCCATGTGTTACACGAGCGATAAAGGACCATTCGCCGTCTTCGTGTGCCAAAACATCCCCTTCAAAAACTTCAGCCCCTAGTTCATCAGTTACATTTATGAATTGTCCGACTGTCTCAGACTCAACCTCAAAGATACGCTTAACCCAAGGTGCCCCGTTTTCACCGTAAATCCTGGCATCTGTAACGATGGCGCTTTTACCTCTGTCTTGCAGAAGATCGCCGTATTTCCAAACCCCTGTTATCAAACATTTACCGCGAAACTTGATCGCTCTACTCATTGCGCCACCGCCTGTTCAACCGCCAGCATGCTGAGCAAGGTGTAGTAACTCTCTTTCTGCAACGGCTCACCTTTCACAGTTTCATAGACTCCAAGTTTGTTGAGGTCCCTAATGATGATCTGCTTCTCCGTCTCACGACTGTGATTTACCTTCCGACCAATCATGCCGTCATCCCCTTTCGTTTCAGTTTTGCCGCTTCAATTTTTGCAAACAGCTCGTCAAGCTGTGCGTCCAGTTCCTGCTTCGAATATTCCTTTGTCGGCTGCACGTAATAGATGCCGCCGCTTTGGATCCATTCAGGCATTGGAATCACCTTCCAATTCATAAACAATCACCGCATCGACATAGTTTTGATATTTATCAAGCTTTATTTCTTTCGGACGGTAGCCTTGCTTAGCCAAACTGTTCATGTCATCTTGCATGTCACCCGGTTCGCAAATATATGTCCTGACAATAAAGTTCTGTTTCATTCCTCCCCACCTCCAAACTCGATGAAGGACTCTGCGGGGAAAAAGCCGATCAGTTTTCCTTTAGAATAATCATCCTTCAGTTGCGCAAGATCATTTCCCTCTACCGCTTTTCGGAAAATATAATTTCCAAGAAGACCGTAATCACCTACGCGAAACTCTCCAACTGCCCGACCAATACCCGCCCACACTCTGCGTTCTTTCTCGGCTTCGATTTCATCGGGAGTGGCATGGCGTATGTTTTTTGGTGAAAATGCCTGTTTTTCTTTACATCCCGCGTATATATCTGTTTGAATAAATCCGTCGCTCAGCAAATCTTCTACTTTGCCAACATAGATTTCTGTGATATACGGAACATACACAACCCAATCCCCAACCTTGTATTCATCGTCGATCTCATATCCAGTCCTTAAAGCGTCCAATAACTTATCTGCATTAATACCATGCCCTTGATGCGTCCACTTTCGAATGGCGGCACACTCTTTGTGCATTTGTTGAGTGTCCAATCGATTTGACTTGCTGACCTTAACCACAATGCCGTAGTCCGTTAAATCTGCATTTCTTAACTTTTCAATCGCTTCCGCAACTTCTTTTGTCACCTTCACTTTTCCAGTCATTCCGCATCCCCCTATTCTCCAAATAAAATCTTCTCGAATTCTGCATTCTCCGTGTCTGCCTCTACATCCCTTATGGATTCTTCGGGCATGTATATCTCCATTGCCATCTTGTTGATTCGCTTGTTCACGCGACCGCCAGGATAAATATTTTCTAAGCCCTCAATCGTTACGTTCGATGTGAAGATCGTCGGCATTTTGTTTTCCAGTCGATAGTCCATGACATCGTACAGAATGCCTTCTTCAAAGCTAGTTGCGCCTTTCAACGCTAAATCATCCACGATTAGCAATTCGACTTTGCGAAACGTCGCCACCACATCGGCAGCATTCGTCTCTTTTGAGCCAAATGTTTTCTTGACCTGACTAATCAAATCCGCTGACTTGATAAAGGCAATGTCTGCCGCATATAGCTTGATCAATGCGTTTGCAATACTGGACGCGAGGCGTGTTTTTCCCGAGCCTTTCACTTGGCTGTACAAGTACAGGCCCTTGCCGTGCTCCTTCATAATCGGATAGTTTTCAACAAAGTTGACTGCTGCCTTTTTAGCAATTTCAGCTATTTTCCGGTTCTCAGTGACTTTGTAAAGCGAGGTGTCGAAGGACTGGACAGTCGCTTTGCTAAAAATTAGCGGAATACCGGACAAGTCAAGCTTCTTGTCGATTTCACGTTGCTTGCGTTGCTGCTGATAGCAATCACATTCTTTTTTGCATTCGTCCATCACGTTCTTTTCGTGACGCTTCGACCAATCTTTGATCCAGATGAATCCCGAACCGTCGCATTTTCTCAAGGGACATTTGTCAGAAGGAACAGTTAGTATCTCGATCGGATTCGATTCCAGCGAGTCTCTTACGTCGTTCATTCGCTGCATCAATCTTGGATTGGATTGCATCATCTCCTGCAATACTTGTCCTATGTGTTCCATATCCGGCTGCCTCCCTTTCGTTTGCTGCTTCATGCGCCTCGACATCTCTCGCTGTTTTCAAATTCCTGCTTTTCCAATTCCGCAGAATCCCATTTAGATAATTAATTAACTTTTTAGGTCGAGCTTCTACGGATTTTTTCAGAGCTAGCAATACGAGTTCTGAATTGTTCTCGTCAACCATGCACTGAAATTCATCAGCGATGTGAGGAATAATTGGTCCAACGTTTTTTTCATAAAATCTGATGATCTCTCCGAAACCTAAATCGACGACAACGGAAGTTCTGCTCTGTTTGTTAATTTCTTTAGGATTGTCTTTAATAGTTTCTTTCTTGGGGGTGGTTTTTGACCCCTGGGGTTGTGTTCTTTTTAACCCCTGGGGTTGTGTTCTTTTTGGGTGGAGGGGTTCTTTTTCACCCCTCTGGTCTTTTTCGACTCCCCATACTGCGTAATTTTTATTGAATGATAGGATTCTTGATTCATTAAAAGTAGCTTCTTCCAACACTTGAATAACATTTAAATCAATTAAACCTTTAAGCACTTTTCTCACCCTCGAATTGTCTATTCCGATTGCTTCTGCAATAAAACTAGTCGATAACGGGTGACTTTTACGATTGAAGCCGTATGTGTATCTCCATATGATCATGATGATCCGAAACTCAGTGCCGTTAAATTTAAACTTAGCGATCTGTTCTAGCAATTCATTCGCGACTCTTGTGAAACCATTTTCCGTTTGAACGTCAGACACGTTCCCACCCCCTTTTTTTATGGAAGTTTACCTGCGTTGCATGATCTGCATAGTATCTGTAAATTCTCCAAAGTATTTATCACTTCAATATCAAGCCCTTGTTTCCAACCTTGATAAACCGAAATGATGTGATCTACTTGTAAATTTTGTGTAGCCTTGCATTCTGCGCATTGGTGATGATATTTATCCAGAATGCATTGCCTAACTTCTAGTCGCTTAATGTAATTACTGCCGCAATTCCTTAAATAGGATTTAAATTGTTTTTCACCTTTATTTCTTGCTCGGGATAAATTCCATTGATTAACCACATAAACAAGAGGGTTGTAATTCCGTGGTCTCGCCATTACAAATTCCTCCTTTTAGTTAAGAAATTATTTCATCAAGAAACCTACTTTTTGTTGCAGGCATCGGTGATCCATTCCAATCCTGTTGAGTGTTTGAGTGCGATAAGAATAACTTCTCCTTGGCGCGTGTGATGCCTACGTAAGCAAGTCGTCTTTCTTCATCCAGGTCGCCACGCTTCGATGGGAACGTGTCCTCCACTAGGCCGATCAGAAATACTACAGGAAACTCTAAACCCTTTGCACCGTGCATCGTCATAAGTTTGACAGCATCCTTTTCTTCAACGAGCTTTTCTTGAATATCTCTGTACTTCAGCCATTTGAGAAAAGCTTCAACACCGTTATCCTCGCCCAGGTTGCGTTTGGAATCTTCCCATGCTTTGATATATTCAATGCCATTTTGAAGAGCGTGCAGGCGATTCTGAAGGCCGTGTTCTTCGTATTCACGTAATACTCCTAGCACTTCGGCTGTGTAATAGATTAATTCAGAAACAGTACTCAATTTGGCTTTCTCATTGATTTTTGAACCGAGCGAGAAAAACTTTTTTGACTGCCTGAAGTCTAATACCATTAAGGCGTTCAATTCCGTAATCTCACGCTTCGTCGCTTCGAGCTTGAGTACTTTTAGTTCACTCTCCGTTAGAAACGGCGTGGGATAGTTTAGAGCCCTTTTAAGCGCCACTCCATCTTTCTGGTTAATGATGACTTGAAACCACGCCACGATTGAACGGATATCTCGATTCTTCATGATGTCGTTTCGTCCGAGTGCGATGTTAGCAACCCCCTCACTATCCAACAGACTCTGCATACGTGACAGTTGCATATTTGTCCTTGAAAGGACCGCAATATCCTTTAGGGCAATCCCTTCATTTTGCAGGATTCTGATTTTGTTTAGTACTTCCTCATGCTCAGATCGTTCATCTCCAGCCTCAAAAACGGTTATTTTGGGACCGTCCTTATGGGCAATCAATTTCTTCTCGGATTGGTTTTCGTTGTAGGCGATTAGGTTATTGGCAGCTGATACAATGTCTCTCGTAGAACGATAATTGTCTTCAAGTTTTATAGTCTCGCAATCTGGATACTCATTAGGGAAATTAAGAATGTACTCTACTCTTGCCCCTCTCCATCCGTAGATGGCTTGGAAATCGTCACCAACTACAAAGAGATATTTTGGAGCAAGAAGACGGAACATCTCCATCTGCTCATCGCTACTGTCTTGGAATTCATCAACAAATACATGCGTGTACATTCGCTGGTAATATTGCAGTACTTCTGGATAAGCATTCCAAAGTAAAACCACTTTATAAACGAGCTTGTCCAAGTCAACAGCATTATTCTGTCTCAATCGCCACTCGTATTCTTCAATGACACGCTCTTCCTCACTTCTTTTTTTAGGGCCGCTCTCAAAAGCTTCAAATACCTTCTTGAGTGTTGTCCTCGCTCCAAGCTCTTTTAGGATTACGGTCAAAATAGACTCTCTGTCCTCTTGGTCATATATGGTGAAACCTTTTTCAATGCCGATTTTGTGACCCCATTCTCGCAATACCTGGACAGCGAAGGCATGGAACGTGTTGCAGAATAGTTTCTTTCCTTCTGTTTCTCCAATTAATTTAATGACACGCTCTTTCATTTCTGCGCCTGCTAGTCTAGTGAACGTGAGGGCTAGCATATTGCTAGTCCCTACACGATTGTCAAAGAGATGAGCGATGCGTCTTGTGAGTACTGTTGTCTTTCCAGATCCTGCACCTGCCAAGCAAAGAATGGTTCTGCTCATAGATGTAACAGCTTGTTGTTGATTAACGTTTAATCCATCAAGCAGATTTGTTTGCATTAGCTACATCTCCCTTAGAAAGATCATCTACTTGCCATCCGTCTGCCTCGAAGCTATATTCGAGCGCTCCTGCCAAAATGATATTGTCGACTTTGTGTGCCAATCCGTTTAGACCATTGACTACCATCTGGAAGTTTTCCTTGTCCAAGTGGTTTACGTTGTCGATTGCTAATATTTTTAGCTTCGGTTGCGCGCGATCGATGATAGTCATCATCATAGCCGCAAGATAGGCCGTCTGTTGTCCAGTAGAGAGCGCGTCAAAGTTTACACGATGGCCACGTTCATTAAGCCAACCAAATTCAAACAATTCTTTCCCAGATTCGCTTTCTGTCTCGAAGTATGGAATCTGTTGAAAATTCATCAGCTTCAAGTTCTCTTCAATTTGCATGCGAATGGGTTCAAGAATTTCTTTTACGAGTTCACCCTGCACGCCTTTCGGTCCAAGGTATTCCTGGAGGGACTTTGCAGCACTTGCTTTGTATTCCGCTTCATTATTTTGCAATACGTTCTCGTTCATTAGGATGAGCGTATGCTTCGACTTTTCCTTTTCCTCGACTTGCGCCCTTAGTTCAACAATTCGGGATCGTGTTCCTTCTGCTTGTTTCTGCATTATCGATAGGTCGCCGATCGGCTCAGATTTCTGATTCATAAGCTTGTCCAATTCTTCATTGAGCGCTAGAAGCTTGTTATCTTTGCGGTCAATCAGCGCGAGGATATTCCGTCTTTCAACTTCTTTTACTTTGACCTTCTCTGCAATTTCTTCTCGATGAGAATGTATTTTTTGTGCTTCCGTGAAGACGGCAGCCTTTTGGCTTTCCAGTTCAGCTGCTTGTTCATGCAACGATTTCATTTTTTTATCTTGTAACGCATACTCTTCTTGGAGTTTTTGCAATGCTTCATCCGCTTGTTTTTTCTTGTTATCAACATAATCATCAAAGCCAGTGAAATCTTTTGGACAGGAAATCATTGGACTGATGACACACATTCCGGCCATTTCTCCTACCCTTCGCAAGGTGGAATCTAAGGTCTGTACGTTTGCTTGAATGTCCATTATTTGTTCGCGGACTGCATGGACCTTTTGTTGTTGCTCAAACTGTTGGCTGTGCAACTCTCCCAGCTTCTTGTCGATAGGAGTAATCTTCTCTTCTACATTCAGAGGAAGAGGGATGGATGCCGTTAGTGCCGCAATTTCCTTATCCAATTGTTCTGTATTGGTTTGGATTTTCGTTTCGTTAATGATTTGAATTTCTTTTTTGATGGCTTCGATGCGTTCCAGCCTTTGATCAATAACGCGCTTTTTTTCTGTATCTGCAGAAATCTTCTTTTCCACTTCAATTAGGTTTGACTGCAGCTCTTCCAGTTCTTTTTTAGCTTCTGCAATATTGCGGTCCGTTTCTAATAACTGGTTCTTCATTTCCGACATTTGACGAACAGCACCTTGTGAATCCGATTGTTTTCTTCGCCAGTAAGACAGTTCTCCGGCCGTCCAATCGAGCATGGACTGTAACCCTTCATGGATGTCCAATCCATCTTTAAATTCTTCCAAGGCTTCGGTGATCAATTCTTTTGTAATGGAGTAGAGTTCTTCATTGCTCTCGCCAAGAGTAGGTGAAAGCATTTTTTCCAGTAGATAGTCTGTTAGTTTTTGTTTGTCCCAAGACGTACTATCGATTGGAGATAAGGAGTAGATAAAATCCCTCCGCTTTGCATCAGAGAGTTTCAGAAACTCATTAAAATCCATGGCTACCGGGAAGTTGCCAATCTCTTGAAGGATGCGATCTTTCTTTTGCGTAACCGTCCGCTCCCCCTTGCCAGGCGAAACAGATATCCCTTCCTTGATGCTGACTGTTCGCTCTCCGGTTTTGCTATTGAATTTCTCGTCTCTTGTGAAGCTACGGGTAAATTCAAAACCATCCAGTTTGAGTCCAACTACCATTTCGTCACCTGTTGCAAATTTGAAGTTAGCAGCCGATGTCTTAGCCTGCCCTGGAACATTCCCGAGCATTGCAAGCCCAAGGCCTTGGATCCGGGTCGTTTTTCCGGATCCATTCTTACCGATCAAAATGTTCTTGCCGGTGAGGGACTGTGAGGTTGTTTGGCCTTTCATATTCTTAATGACAATCTCTTTGATCATCAGAATTCACCCCTTCCCATATCGAATAAATTCTGGCTCGAAGGCTCTTGACGACTTGCATACACCTTTTCGAACTCTTCTACGTGGTTCGGTTCATTATCAGAAGCAGTTGCTGTTTGAATGATTTCTTCATCATCAGCATCTACTTGGATATCAGCTTCTGAAGCTTCCACTGTCGCTTCAATGACATCTGCCTTTTGACCTTGAAATACAACTTCCTCCCCTCGCTCTGCTGCTTCTGCAATGTCTAGCAATTCCTCACGATTAAAATCATGGACATAACCGACAACCGGAACCTTAGCGACTTCCCCTTGCTTCGTTACATAGGCTGCACTTGCAAGCGCTGGATGCTTAGACATTACTAAACGTTCACAAATAGATTGTGCATTACGTTCGGCGAACTGTTTTTTGTTGATGTACGTGTCGATCGCTTTCAGAACATCTTTATGTTGGATGTTGGCAGCCACACCGAGGAGCCCCTCAATCTTTAGGAAAATGCAAGTCTGCTTTTCTTCCTCAGTCAACATGGACTCCATACAGACGCGTCCTGCACCTTGGTTGTAAGTTACTTTTTTCATAACATCTTGAATGAAGTACATTTTGATATCGTACAGAAGGGTCGAACTAGTGATGACCAAATTACCTGTCGGGCTATAACCGATTGCGATTTTCTTCACCCAAACCTTGCTGATAGTCCCAGACTCCGGATCGATGATGGGGTAGGGATTTACAACAATTTGCCCATCCGGTAATGTCAGTTTTTCGGGTGTGATAATGGACAGTCCCGCTATTTGATTAAGCGTATTGAATCCCTTGGCAGTGGTCATTGTCTTGCCTTGAATCGTTGCGATTTCTCCGTTACGCTCACTCAATGTCACAGCACCTTTTACACTTCGAATTCTGCCGTTATCAGTCTTTTTCACAAAAACTTCTCCATCACCGAGTGCAGCTACATTTTGCTTGCGTAGAAGATTTACCTCTTGTTCTACACGCCGGAATTGCTCTTGATTAACTTGAATTTCGTTCATAAATGATTCCTCCCTTGTAATTTTGTGAGGCCCCTATGTATAATGATGATAGGTAATTTTATAGAGACCTCGATGATCCGCTGCCCTACAGCGGGTCTTTTATTTTGCTTCGTAAAACACCGCGCCAGCTTCTTCCTGTAGATAGTCACGATAGTTTTCGAAGAGAACGACTTTTCCACTCGCATCAATGAAGTACTTGTCCCCTGTTAAAATCTCACTACCAAACATGTCCTCTATTGGATGTTCTTCAGTTCGGTAATTAGCGTTGCGGAATCGTTCATGGTCCAGGTAATCGATTTCCGGATAGCCTGTTTTCATCGCCATTTCAATTGCTGGGTGATTCATCGCTTTTCCTCCTTTCCGAGTCGTGACAAAAGCATGTAACCCAGAACAATGTAAGGCGTCACGATAATCAGCATTTCAAACTTTTCCGTTAAAGTTAGCATGTCATCATCCTTTCTGATGGTTGAATCCCATCAAGAAACGCCGGGACATCAAAGGGGGGAGGGACGTATAAACTGGGGGGATTCTACGTCTTGCCCCGACGCTTCTTGACAGGAGCCAAAGCTCCCGACATGTGTTATAATGGTTTTAGATATCAATTTTCGTTCAGCCGATTGACATTGCCGTGTCAGTCGGTTTTTTTATGCACAAATTTTACTGAATGTGCATTGACTCCCATTGCAGTCAACTTTGCTAGTAAGAAGCTGAAGTTCTGCTCGTCTGTCTTTGCGTTTTTCATGACGCGCACCCTTTGCATGCATTGGTATAGATGTGTGATTCGCGCTGTCGCTTCATTAACATTGTCTGTCCATATGCACCGCTCGATAGCTTCCAGTTGTTTAAGTGCCAAGCCTTTTAATTCAATAACTTCCTCAATGTCTTCCGACTTGTAATCTTGTTCTCTCACAACAACCCTCCTAGTCTTATAAAGCCGATTACTCCAGTTCCTACTGTTGATAAAATAGTAGATAGCATTGTTACACCTTCCACTCCTGCGATAAATGCGACAAGAACATCCGATGAATCTGTAGCTAATGCCCACCGTTGAAACAACGTCATCATAGGTTCTTTTCTGTCATTTTCGATACGTGATACATCTGCCTGCTCCATGTGCAACATGTCTGCCAACTCTTCTTGAGTCAGCCCCTTTCGCATACGGCAAGCCTTTAATATTGCACCGTAAGCCATTCTCTCTCACCCCCTTTTGCAATATGTCAGATTGACATACTCATAAAATGTGGGATGTTGTACTCTATAGATGTAGCTTCCAAATCCTCCGCAACAACAACCTCTTGATCTACTTACTGAAACCTCTTACCTAGCCGGGGTCCCTCCCCCGGCACTCCTAGCTTCACTCACCTTCACGTTCAATCATTTCTAGGATGTAAGTCATCGCGTCAATCATTTCGCGTAATTCATCAGGGGAAACATAAACTTCCGCAGTGTCTTTCGGTTCGAGAATAATATTGTTCTTAGTGCTTTTCTTTTCATCCTTCAAGTAGCTTACAAGGCTGATTGTTGCAATGTCGTTATCTGAAAGACCCTCCACGTTCAATGTGAAATCCTCTCCAGTTACGCTTACTTTTTTCAGCAATTAGACGACCTCCCTTTCGCTTTCGATTAAAGTGAGTTTTGTTTTTTCCATAGTTGGTAAAACTCCCTTCATCTTCAAAGTTTGATAGATGAACAATCTACCTTTCTGTGTCCACTTAGTCAGAAGGCTTGTCCCTTCCGTTCCATCCTTTTTCTTGAACTTCGTTGTCTCTGATTTTGTGTAACCCAATCCTTTATGTTCTGCGTATAACAACCATTGGCCATTCATTTTGTACTGGATGCCATGTTTATTAAGTAGTTTGTTAAATGCTATGGCGGTCATGCCGTAGTCCTCAGCGATTTGAGTAGTAACCATCAGATCAGTAGATTTTAAAACTTCATCCACATAAGTCGCTTTTGGCTCTAATTCTGAAACACGTTGATCAAGAATTTTGTTTTCAAGTTGCAACTGCTCTTTTTCTTCCTCTGCTGCTACCAGTTGAAGAAGTGCTTCTTTATAGTTGGTTGGAAGTTTTGGTTTTAGAGCCTCTTCCAATTCGTTGAATGCTCGGATAAATGACAACTTGAACTGCATGGCTTTTTTTCCTGTGAAACCCATAGCGATCAACGAGAATCCATCGCGATTCATCAAGATAACTCTCCGGTCCCTACCGTAACTGTCAGGCTCTGACGTCTCAAAAAACATAGGTCGAGAATCCGGCTCATCTTTAATCGTGCGATCAATACTTTCCAATACGTGCTTGTGTTGTTTCTCGAACGATTCTGCTACTTGTAAAGAACTTGTAACCGCCTGCCGATCTTGCATGATGACCAATTGACTCATTGAACATCCTCCCTTTCTACAACCACTCATTCATAATGATTTCTTCCAAAGCCTTCGCAGTCGGTCCCTTTAACCAAATCCGCTTACCACCTTTTTCACGTTTCCGCTCATATCGCTTAATTCGAGGGTCGTTTAGGATGTGGTCCTCCAGTGTCTTTCGATTAAAAGTCGTAGCGCGCATAATATCGTTGATGTCCCAAAAGAGAATAATTGGTTGAGCTGCTGTGTTCACTAATTCATTTAGTTGCTGATTGACTTTCTCGGGTGTAATTCCCGACATTTCAAACAGCGTTTGAATCACCGCGCTTTCTGCTTGCATATTGGCCCTCCTTTTTTGTTTTCCTAATCTGTTAAACTATTAGCAGACTGGAGGTGTAAAATATGTCAATCAATTTTAGTAATAACGATTTATTGCTGATTTATGGGCACTTTTCTAAGAAAGTAATAGAATTGGAATTGCTAAAGGCGAGGCCTGATAACCCTATCGACTTAAGCAATGTTAATCAAGACATCGAATTGTTTTCTTCAATAACAAGCAAGATCGAAAGTGTGCATCCTTCAATTACTAAATTGAAATCGCACCTTTGATTAACCTTTAAGGTTTTTCAATGTTTCGGTTGCAGGAATGTACTCTTCGATTGTGATGAGTACATTCCGTTCTCCTATCTTCACCGCTCGCATATAGTGTTTCTTTTTGCGAAGTAACATAGCTGCTATGAAATGTACGAACATCCATTTCCCTCCTTTCCGCTTGTCCTCTCACACCCATCAACAAGTGCCCGACGTCTTGGCGTGACCTATTGGTGCGGCTCGCCATCGTAATTAATAGGTCTTGGCCTGCTCCGCTCTTTCGGATGCTTGTTGAGGGGTGTGAGGATAAATTAAATACTTAAACCACTTCTTTCCCTTCACTCATATTATAAATAACGGAATCCGTTAGTTTGTTATCAAAAAAAATACCAACATTTATATCAAGAGCTCGGGATAGAATTTTTAAACGTTCTACATCTATTTTTGTCTCTCCGTTCTCGAGTCGGCTATAAGTCATCGTTGTTACCTTCAGAACTTTCGCCAAATGAGTTTGAGTGACCCCTTTTGCTATTCGAATTTTTTTTAAGTTCTCATGAACCATTTTTTATCACCTCACTAACTAACGTTATCCGTTAATTACACTATACTAACGATTTCCGTTAATGTCAACACATAAATATATTAATTTCTCAAATACCGTTAGTTTTGTATCATATTACGTTATTTATTGGTATATTCTCTTAAAAAGGAGGTTCGCTTGTGAGTGTTGGTCTACGGATAAAGCAATTAAGAAAAAGTTCCCACTTAACGCAAAAACAATTAGCAGAAAGAGTGAATGTTTCATCACAAGTGATATCTAACTGGGAGAGAGAATATACCGAACCGGGTTCTGATGACGTAAAAGAATTAGCCAAGGTATTCGATTGTTCGGCAGATTACATATTGCTCGGTGAAAATAAAACGGATGATGCAGTAAACGAAGAGAAAGAATTCCAAGCATTCATAAACGATCCAGAACTTGAACGCTGGCATAGAGAGCTCCCGCAAAGTGATGAAGAAGACCTTAGGAAGTTGCGTGATATGTGGGAAATCATGAGAAGAGATAAGAAAGGCGATAAGTAAAATTCCATATTTCTTTTTGTTCAAGGAGGTTAATTTTGAATAACACGCTAAAATTCACCGGTTTTTTTATGATTTTAATAGGCATTGTAGGCGGACTTATTAATTACAACAAGATCGATACTGAAAACTATAAAATGGCCCAAAAAGTTGCAGACGAATTGATTAACAATTCAGTCGCGCAAGTAAATTTAGCTAGCGCTGAAATGGTTTACTCTTCTCAAATTACCATTGTTATACTGATTGTGTTTTTAGGCATAGTAGGAGGTTTAACTTTAATGGGTATTTCTAAACTACTAGATTTGAAAGAACTGCAGATTGCAGAAGCAAAGAAACAACATAGTATTTTAGAAAAAGCACTTCAGAACAAAGAGGATTAAATAAGCGGGGTGTAGAATTGACGGGACCACCAACAGACCGATTTGAAAAGTTTATCAAATCAAGATGGACATGGATTGTTGTTGCACTAGTAATCACATTAGGAATCGGTAGCACTATCGGAAGAACGAGCGCTAAAGTTCCTATCGAAGATAAAAAAGTATCATATGATGAACTGGTGGAAAAATTAGAGAAAAAAGAAAAGGAATTGTCTTCTATAAATGATGAGATTACTACCAGAAAAAAAGAGAGATCTCAATTAATAGAAGATCAAGCGAAGTTAAAGACGGAAATTAAGACACAGCAAATTGAGTTTGATGAAGCTTTGGAGATAATTAAGAACAAAGAAACCGTTCTTGCTGAAATCAAATCAAGTGAAACTACATTATCATCTAAACAAAGTGAACTAGAAGAAATAGAAAATACAATCACTACACGTAAAGATGAACTTGCAAAGGTAGAACAGTTAATAGTAGAGAAAGAAGAAGAACCATTAGAACTATCAGCTGGTCAATTTTTCGTGGGATCAGATATTCCTGCTGGCAGATATAAAATTACTCCTGTCGGACGCGGTAGTAACTTCCAAACGTATGATAAGGACGGTAGAATCGATGTCAATATTATTCTTAGTAATAGAGATGATTTTGGTTTGAAAGAATATATTACTTATCTGTTTGACGGTTACATTATCGACACACAAACTCCAGCTCGATATCAACCTGTGGAGTAATTATCAAAACGCCCTATCTTGGGCTTTTCTTATAATCGTTAAAAGAACATACGTTCCGAAAATACAACTTAGAAGGTGATTATCATATATATCTACAGCCATCTGGAAGACTATATCGTCGAGTTATATAAGAGAATCGGAATAAGCAGACCGAATCAATTAAGATTGGAGGTTATTGCAAAGCGCTTAGACATTACGGTTTATTCATTCGGATGGCCAAGTGAAGCCCTTTATTCGAACGGCCGCCAGTATATTTATCTAAACCGGTACCTGACTCCAGAGCAGAAATGGCAGGAATTCGCTCACGAACTTTGCCACGCCCTACGACATTCCGGCTATCAAAAAAGAATGTATCCGTTATTTAGAGAGTTGCAGGAATGGCAAGCTGACAATTTTGCGCTGCACTTTTGTATTCCGACCTTTATGCTACAACGAATCAAACTACCAACAGACAAAAAAGACGCTGCTTGTCTAATAGCAAAAACTTTTCATGTCGAATATGAATTTGCATTCAAACGACTTGAACTGTACAAAAACAAAATTTATGCAGGGAGATATGCGAAATGGCACGTGTGAAAATGACAAAAACAAAAATAGACAGTATTTACTGGTACAAGCAAGGGAAAGAAAAAAAGTTCGCCTATCGATATAAATATTACGACTCCCTAGGCAAACGTCGAGAAAAATCAAAGCAAAATTTCAATACGATTGAACAAGCTGAACGCGCTTTAATAGATGTCAAGGCTGCTATATTAGACGGGAATAACAGTTATGTAGAAAACGATAATTTAACCGTGGCCCAATTGAACGAAATATATATTGAAGATGCGAAAGTAAACTGGAAACCGACAACAGCAAGAAACCACGAATATATTATGGAGAACTACGTCCTAAATAAGATAGGTCGCCATAAGATTAAAAACGTCACTACTCTCATCCTGCAAAGAGAGATATTTGACCCTTTAATTAAGCAAGGATTAACTGAAGGTACCCTTATTTCTATATACCGACGAATAAGCGCAGTATTCAACTTCGCTTTTAAAAACGAAATGTTGAATAAGAAGAGAATTAACACCCCAAACCTTAAAAATGCAACTCAAGGTGTTAAGCGTGAGGCAATTCCGGTTGAAGGCATTGATAAAATTCTACAGATCATTCGAACGAAGTATAAAATATCACATTATACTTGTATATGCATGCTTGTTTTAACCGGAATGCGAATTGGTGAACTACGGGCGTTAAAATGGGAAGATGTCGACTTTGAAGGTAAATTTCTGCACATCACGGAAACAAGAGATCGCTTTGGATTAAGAGATACCAAAACAAAAAACAGCAAAAGGAAATTCCCAATGAACGAAGGTATAAAGAAAGTATTGATCGACTACAAGGTTTGGTACGACGATAAGATGGAGCGATATGGATTTCGAAACCCTGAAGGGTATGTCATTGTGAATTATGCTGGAAATCCTGTTGGCGAACGATTTCTTAAACGCATTATTGACTTAGTATGCGAAAGAGAGAAAATCGATTATTTTACCCCCCACTATCTCCGCCACACCTATGTATCGATTCAACTATCGAATAATGTCCCCATAACAACCGTTGCTGCCCTAATCGGTGACACTCCTGAAACCGTTTATAAAACTTATGCGCATTCATTTGAAAAGGATGAGATTGAAGCTTCCAACTTAATGGACCAAATTGTCGTTTTAGATTCTTTCAGTGATTGAAAAATGATTGATTTGGGGTACAAATTGGGGTACATGATAAATTGCATTCTTTTCAACCATGCAAACAGAAATGTGAAAACGTAGCAATACACCTAATAAACATTGTTAAATCAACGTTCACGCAATAAAAAAACACCCGTAATTTGTACGAGCGTTAAGATAACCATTTTGGCGGTGTGTTTTTGGACCAGAAGATATCACCTAATGAGTGATGCCCTGTAAATCCATCTTTAGCAATGTGGTAATGGAAATTATAAAAATAGCCGTCTTGCGGTCTTTTTTCTGTCCGAACGTGAAAACGGATTAAATCTTCATTGGATAATGTGTCGGTTACATGAAAGATTTTTTCAGCATATTGTCCTGAAGGTGATTGTGTAATCGAAAGACTGCGATTTTCAAGTCCGCCAACCGAAATAACTGTTTGTTGGATAACTTCTTCGATTTTAGGAAAAATAACTGTGTCAAATTCTCGTTCAATGACTGGACCGATTTTCGTACCAAACTTCACATATGCCAATTCATGCGCAGGATTCAGCAAAGCCTCTTGTATGGAAGGTAGTTCTTCGGTTAACGGTACAACATCAGACAAACCGATATGGTATTCATTATTCGAGGCAGTTGGTATGTCTGTCTCTCGGGAATCATTTTTCGGTTGGAGCGTCGTCCAAATTTCATGACTTGGTGAAATGACACCAAGTGTAAGGACGGCAACTAATGCAATGACTATTTTTTGCATGTATTGTTTCATCGTTAGCACCTCGACTTATCTTGTATATGTAGGAAGTTCATATTGTAATTAAATGAATAAATTTCTATGAAGTCAGTGAATTTATGTACGTTCTATGAATTATTACGTTTAATACTTGAAAAGGTTTCATATTTCTTACTTTCATTGTACAATAAAACGGAAGATAATTGTGAGGTTTTATGAAGGAGGTTATATAAATGAACGTAGAATTGTTTATGGGAATCGGATTGCTTGTACTCGTCCTTTATTTAAGCTCATTGAACTTTACGAATTAATGAAAAAACCGTCTCATCCAAAATGGACAAGACGGTTTTTCATTTAGTAATTGTACCGAAGTGAATTTTACTACTCGGTCGAATGGTGCGTTTGAATGCAAACTGATCAAAAACGACTGAATCATACCGTTCCTTTACAACGACACTGCGCTTGCACACCCGTAATGCTTCTCTTACCCATTCTTCCGTTAATGTTTTGTGAACACCAGCTTGGCGAAGCGCACTGAAATTTGAAGATTCTTCGATAGGCGAACTGAACATTGGATCGATATAAACAACATCCCACGAAGCCGTTTTTTGTGTTATTAAAAATTCGACTGCCTCCATATGCATTACTTCAATTGCTGCCATTGCTTCAGAAAGTATAGAAGAATCGGTCGCAAATGTTTGTAAGCCGACTTGCGTCAAAAATGCAACAGTCGCGTCCGCTTCTAATCCCATGCATCTCCCTGATTTCCCAATATGGTTAGCCGCAATGATACTGTCAGAAGCCAGACCAAGCGTACAATCCAAGAAATGATCCCCTATTTTCAATCCACTCGCTTCTATTAAAGGATCTGTTTCACCTTGCTGCACTCTTTTCAATCGAAATGCTGCAGAGTTCGGGTGGAAGAAGAACGGTTTTTCCATTCCTATTCGAAACAACTCATATCGTTCTTTCCCTGCAACGAGAACGTCTTTTCCATATTCTTTTTGCAGTCGTTGGACGGAGCGTTTATTCCGTGGGACGATTGGGAAACCAAGTGCTCGATGCGCTTTTTGGGCCAACTCGTCCGATAACTCGTCAGGACGGCCAGCTGTAGTGATGATTGTCATTCGTTCGTGCAAACTTGCTCCAAAGCCCCTGACAAGTGTACTTGAATTTGTTCCATTTCCGAACTCTCGATTTGTTCCCTAGGTATGAAATAGGCCAATTGACCGTCTTTCCAAAGAGCGATTGAAGGTGAACTAGGCGGTACTTCTGGGAAGTAGTCTCTCATTTGAGCAGTCGCTTCTTTATCTTGACCTGCAAACACCGTTAACAAGTGATCAGGTTTTTCACTAGCTCCGTTTAATGCTTCGCGCACAGCCGGTCTGGCTAACCCTGCTGCACAACCACAAACTGAATTGATGACGATTAACGCCGTACCTTCTAAGGCATCCATTGTTTCTTTCACTTCTTCAGCAGTAGTCAATTCTGTAAAACCTGCTCGTACCAGTTCCTCACGCATCGGCTTGACGATACCTTTCATGTATTCCTCGTATGCATTCATGCTTATCAAGTCTCCCTTTAAGTTCATTCGCTTCATTTTACTATGGAATCGTTGTAATTTCATTCATTGGAGATTGAAAATACATTTAGTTCATGCTTCTAAACCGTTTACGCGTTTAATCTCTTAAGTGTACAATTCATGTAATTTGTTTACATAATAATATTATGCGTTATCTATTAGCAAAAAAGAAGGGGAAATGACGATTACGCCATCATCCCCGTCATTTACGTACGATCAGTTTATCGACTCGACGTGAATCGAACGAGGAAGTCTTGTAGACGTTCACTTTGTGGATTCACGAGGATGTCTTTTGGATGCCCTTCTTCTTCGATAACACCTTCGTTGAGAAACAAAACGCGATCGGCGATATCTAAGGCGAAATCCATTTCATGTGTGACAAGGATCATTGCCATATCTCCTGATTTTGCCAAGTCGCGAATAACTTCCAACACCTCTCCGACCAGTTCAGGATCGAGTGCAGATGTCACTTCATCAAACAGCATAACTTTTGGTTTCATCATGAGGGCTCTCGCCATGGCGACACGTTGTTTCTGCCCACCAGACAATTGGTTTGGATACAGATCGACCTTGTCAGCTAGCCCTACTTTCTCTAACATTTCCAGAGCCGTTTTGCGGACTTCGCTCTTCTCTTGCTTTTTCACAATTGTTGGTGCTAACATGCAATTTTCTAAAATGGTCATGTGCGGGAATAAGTTAAAATGTTGAAACACCATGCCGATGTCTCCGCGTATAGAACGGAGATGTTTGTCGTCAGCTTCTACAAGCTCACCTTTAGTATTTTTCATTTGCCATAAGTTATGGCCATTGACTTCGATAACGCCTGAAGTCGGTTGTTCCAGTGTCATGAGCAGTCGAATGATTGTCGTCTTGCCTGAACCACTCGGACCGATCAATGCCACTTTTTCACCCGGCTGAATGTCTAGATTGATGCCTTTTAGTACTTCAATGTCACCGAATGCTTTATGAATGTCTTTATATTGTACAATTGGTTCTACCATGGTAATCTCCTCACTTTATAACGTAGCCGTCTTTTTATCAAAGCGTCGATTGTATTTTTTCTCTAACTTATTAATGAGCAATGCTGAAGGATAGCTTAGCAAGAGGAAAAACAATGCAACGACGGTCAATGGTTCAACGTATTTATAGTATTGGGCACCGTAATCATTCGCCAAGTGCAACATGGCAACTACACCGATAGTGGATGCAAGTGGAACCTCTTTAAACATAATGATTAAATAGTTCCCAAGCATAGGAATTGTCGGTGGTATTGCTTGGGGCAAAATGATATAGCGCCATTTTTGTGCGGTTGATAGATTAAGAGCCGTCGAAGCCTCCCATTGACCTTTTTCCACACTTTCAATCCCTGATCGATACACTTCAGATGTATACGTACTAAAGTGAATACCGAGTCCTAAAATGGCAGCGACAAAAGGATGCAATGTCACGCCGATGACAGGAATGACCGGCCATGCAAAGTAGATGAAAAACAATTGTACAAGCGGTGGTGTAGAACGGATAAACTCTGCAATCCACCTGAAGAGCCAATTGATTGATTTCACGGGAATGCGGCTCATAAATACCCAAAAGAACCCGAAAATCATCGCAAATACGTAACAGGCAATCGTTAAGCCAAGTGTAATCCACAAACCTTTAAAGATTAAGGGAATCACTTCAAAGAACACTTCCCAACTCCAAGTCATCCGTGAACCACTCCTTTCTTAGCGACCTTTTCCATCTTCCGTGTAAATCCAATAAGTGGCAATGCAAGAAGAAAGTAAAGAAGTAAAATGATGATGTACACTGTCGGAGCTTCAGTTAAATGTGTACTTCTGTAGATATTTCCGTAATACAATAAATCTGTCAAACCAATTAGCGATACAAGTGAAGTCGCTTTTAAGATTTGTATTAAATAATTTCCGTACTCAGGCAACATCATCCGTATAGCTTGCGGAATAATGACGTGCCGCATTTTTTGGAACTTCGATAAATTTAGCGCAATCGAAGCCTCCGTTTGGCCAGGGGGTACGGATAAAATGGCCCCTCTTACAATCTCGGACATATATGCCCCATAATTAAGCGAAATTGCAAGGACTGCTACCCATACATCACTTCCGAGATGGATATTGAACAAACCCGGCAACGCATATGAAAACCAAAAAAGCTGGACGATTAAAGACGTTCCTCTGAAAATCTCTACGTAAAATCCAGTGAACGTTGTCAACAGCTTGTTTTGCGAAACTCTTGATAAGCCTGCGATGAGCGCAATGATGGATGATAAAATAATCGAGAGGACTAGCACGATTAAGGTGATTTTGATTCCCCTCATAAGCATAAGGGTTATATCGGGTATGGAACTCATACAAACAACTCCAATTTTTTCTTTTGAATCTGAAACAACAAATTCTACTTCATGTAAAAAACTCAAGAACATGGCTACTCTGCAGGAACGGTTTTGCAAAAGTTCCTGCAGAGTTTGCAATGTCATTGCTGTGCCAATTTCAAATCGTCACATAGTAGCACAAGAACAACGAAGATCTGTCGTTTACAATTTAGTAATTTTCACCGCTGCAAACACTTTCAGTCGTAATCGCAGGGTCTACAACGTTCATTTCCTCCGTGAATCCAAATGGTTCAATCAACTCAGCAATTTTCCCACTTTCCTTCAACTTTTTCAGTTCAGCGTTATACGCTTCACGCAATTCATCATCGTCAATTCGGAAAGCAGCTGCCCCAAAGCTCGGAACACCTTCAATGTCGGGTTGCTCAAAGTCTGTTACGAACTCCAACTTGTCTTTGTTAGCGGATTCTAATGCCATCTTAATTGTCATCTCTGTACCAGTCGTGGCATGTGCACGGCCTGATTCAACAGCTGCAAAAGTCGCAGGGATATCCGGCACCATCATGATTTGACTTTCATCAACGCCTTCACGCATCATGAAGTCCTTTTCTGTCGCCCCACTCATGACAGCGACTTTAATGTCTGGGTTCGCAGCGATATCTTTGTAGCTACGCAAGTTTTCAGGATTGCCTGTAGCAACGATTAACCCTTCCCCGTATTGCATTTCAGGTTCTCCAAACGCAACACTTTTACATCTGTCAGGTGTGATGGCCATTCCCGCAGTAATGACATCGAATTTCCCTGCACCAAGACCAGGTATCAATTGACCGAAATCAGATAAATGCCCATCTACTTCTTCTATTCCAAGGTTTTTAAAAACCTCTTTAGCAATTGCGACTGCCCCACCTTGTAACTCACCGTTATCATCTTCAAATGCATACGGCTTTTCATTTGCAAATCCTACTTTCACAACACCTTTGTCTTGTAAGGATTGTAGAAGATCTTCCCCATCAGCACTTGAATCATTTCCACATGCTGCAAGAATTCCTACTAAAACCATGGCTAAAATACTACTCTTAAATTTCTTCACAAATTTCTCCCCTTTATTTTTTTATCAAACTTGCTAGTTTGATAGTTAACAGGTTACCATAGGAAATTTCAAACATCAAACGATTGTCGGTTGTTTTTATGTCTAAACATAGTCATTAAGACGGATGGAAGCTGTCATATCAATGTTTTAAAACCGCTAAATAAATTTAGAATAGTTTATAGCCAAATGATAATTCTGAATGAAAACGCTATCTTTATTAATCTTTTTCGCTAAACAGATAAGGTTTTTTCCAATCAAACGATCCTTAATTTCTTTAAAAATAAATAAAAACCGACTAACAATTTGATCGCTTGTTAGTCGGTTGGTTTGTTTTGTATACAATTAACCTCTATCTACTTGCCTACCATCTTTATTCTCTTGCATTTGTCATCTGCTTCCAAATGGATCCTTTTGCATCTTCCCCATCTTCAATCCGAGCAATCGCCATTTTCACTTGAAGTTTTACTTCAAACTCCGAATCATCCATTGCCGCCTTTAGTGCAGGCAAAGACTTTTCTGTTCCTGTTTCATAGAGGAACATAGCCGCACGCCACCTGACAAGTTTATTTTTATCTTGTAAAGCTTTAATAGCTGCAGCTTCAAAACCAGTAAATCCTAAATCACTCATGCAATCACCTGCCGTACGTCTGACCGCCCAACTTTTATCGTCCAAAGCTTTTTCAATATAAGGAATAACCTTTTCATCTTCAATCATGCCTAGATACACGACTGCTAGGCGACGAATTGACATTTTTTCATCTTCCAATGCTTTGTCCAATAAAGGTAAATCGGAAAGGTCTGGATCAGGCAGTTGTTCAATGAGCTGGAAGCGTTTTTCCCACTCTGCGACATCAAACTCCGCTACGGTGATTTTTCGTTTGTTGCTCGAAGTTTCCTCAATTCCTTCTTCGGCGTTCCGGACGATTAACTCCAAACGCTCTTGCGGATATGCCGCTTCAACTTCCTTGACGACAGTTTCACCGATTTCTTGTTTGTCCCCATATCTGATGCCGTAGTCCGCCCATTTACGAAGCAGAATATAATTCTCCACTTCTGTACTGTGCACTTGTTCCATCGCTCGCTTGAAACGATCACTCAAACCGAATCGCAGTTCCGAGTCACTATCAAACACTTTTACTTGAAGCGGTATGTCTTTATACGTTTGGACGTGCACATACACTTCACCAAAGTGTTCATCAGCTAAATCTTCCTTTTCATCCAGTACTTCACCGGATTTTGATTCTTCATTGAAAACAGCTTGCACTTCTGCCAAAATCTCTTCCCAAGCAACATTTCCAATCCGTTCCACCGCCATGAAGTTCATAACGTGGTAAATTCCTTTCACACCTTTAATCGCCAATAAGGATGAAACCGGGAACGGAGCACGCTCAGCATCTTCTTTTTTGTAATTATGCCCTACCCCTGTAGGCAACTCTTCATTCAACACAATTTTCATCGAATTCGGACTTGGTGTTGGTTCGATTGTGACAATTTGCATCATAGATCACTCCTTTTAATCTGTTTCTGCTAGTTCCTGTAAATAAGACCAACGTTCAATTAACTGTTCATACTCTTCGTTCAAAGTTGTTAACTTTTCATTCAATTCTCTGATCTTGTCATAATCTGAACCCGCTTGAAGCATCTCAGCTTCCGTTGTTTCAATCGTTGCTTCAAGTTGTGCAATGGAAGCATCGATTGTTTCCCATTCACGCTTTTCCGAGTACGTCATCCGCTTTTTAACCGGTTTTTGCGGTGCTGGTGTATGATTGACACGATCAGCAGCTTGACTAGCCGGTTGCACTTTTACATCGCTTTGTCGATCGATGTAATCTGAATAGACATCAAAAACCGTTTCCACTTCTCCTGCTCCATCTAGTACCCACAATTTTGTAGACGTGCGATCCAAAAAGAATCGATCATGCGAAATGGTTAGTACAACGCCAGGAAACGATTCAATGAACCCTTCAAGCACAGATAGCGTTTCAATATCTAAATCATTCGTCGGCTCGTCGAGTAGAAGGACATTAGGTTGTTCCATTAATAATTTCAACAAATACAATCTTTTTCGCTCGCCACCTGAAAGTTTTCCAATCGGCGTGCCGTGTGACGATGTCGGGAATAAAAACCTCTCAAGCATTTGCGTAGCAGAAATCCGATTCCCACTACTGTCCTCAATATCATTGGATACTTCACGAATATACTCAATGATTCTTTTGTCTGGTTCCATTGCAGGTACTTGTTGATGGAAATGGGCGATTTTAACCGTAGAACCTTTTTCAATCGTTCCACTATCTGGCAGCAGTTCACCTGCAATCATTTTCAATAGCGTGGACTTTCCTGCTCCATTCGGACCGACAATCGCGATACGCTCTCCAGATTGCAATAAAAAGCTAAAAGACTTGATAACAGTCCGATCGTCATAGGATTTTGAAATAGCAGTTCCTTCAATGACTTTTTTACCGAGTCTAGAGGTTTGTAAGGAAACATCCATTTCTAAAGAAGCGTCACCTTTTTTCACCGCTTCTTCTAAATCCGTAAATCGATCAATCCGCGCTTTCTGTTTCGTCGACCTCGCTTTCGCCCCTCTTCGTATCCATTTTAATTCGGAACGGTAACGGTTACGCAATTTTGCATCCGTCGCTTGTTTCATCTCTTCTCGTATTGCTTTTGCTTCCAAATAATCTCCGAAATTTCCTGTATGCGCATAGAGTGTACGATCAGCCAATTCGTATATGTGTGTCGAAACAGCGTCCAAGAAGTACCGATCATGTGTGATGAAAATAACTGCACTTTTTTCGTTTTTCATGTATTCCTGCAGCCATTTAATGGATTGCACGTCAAGATGGTTCGTCGGTTCATCCAATAACAACAGGTCAGAAGGCTCAATGAGTACTTTTGCTAATAAAACACGCTTTTGCTGTCCACCCGATAACTCACCCATCTTTTTGTCAAAGGTGTCAATACCAAGTTTCGTCAAAATCATCCTCGCTTTTGTATTGACATCCCAAGCAGACTTCGCATCCATTTCATTTTGCAAACGCGAAAAATTCTCTTGGAATGCGATCGAAGCAGGATTGTTCGTCAATTCCGTTAATGCATGTTCGTATTCTAAATTTAATTGAAGAATCGGCGCATCAGAAGTAAAAACGGTTTCCATCACCGTTTTCTCTGCATCGACTTCTGGGTCTTGCGCTAAATAAGTGATTGTATATTTATTCGGATGTTCTTTCGTTATCGTATCAGCTTCTTCGACACCGGCTATGATTGAGAGTAGAGTTGACTTCCCTGTTCCATTCACTCCAATTAGTCCTACTTTTTCCCCTTTACCAATGGTGAATTCGATGTTTTTAAATAATGTTTTTTCTCCAACAGTTTTCGTTAAACCTTCAATAATCAATTGACTCATGTGAACACATCCATTTCTACTAACAACTCTCTTCATCATAACGTATCTCTACAATTTTTTGAATGTATAGTGCTTGGTACTTTGAAATATCAGTTCCCCATTATTCATGTGCATGAAGTGGTTTTTCTCGGGGAAGATACTTCTGTCAGCCGATTATTTTTCATACATACAACGAGAAATGAAAATATTTACAAATCTTATTTTTAAAATAAATCAAATGACTAAAAAGGCATTAATTTCAGCATTAAATGAAATTTAAATTTGGAAATATTTATTTTGACATTACAAAATCATTATTTATATAATAATGCAATACGAAAAGGAGGCAAATTCTCAATGTCGCAATTTACAAAAAAAGAGATCGTAGAAAGCGTTCCGCAATCTGGTTTCTTTGGGCAACCAAAAGGATTGTTTACGTTGTTTTTCACAGAATTTTGGGAACGTTTTTCATATTATGGAATGAGAGCTATCCTCGTTTTTTATATGTATTACGAAGTTTCAAAAGGCGGGTTAGGATTAAGTGAGTCGACAGCTTTAGCGATTGTTTCGATTTACGGCTCATTAGTGTATATGTCCGGGATTATTGGTGGCTGGCTCGCTGACCGGGTTTTCGGAACGTCAAGAGCTGTTTTTTATGGCGGAATTTTAATCATGCTTGGGCATATCGTCCTTGCGTTACCTGGTAGTTTGACACTGTTCTTTATTTCCATGGGGTTAATTGTTCTAGGGACAGGTCTTCTCAAACCAAACGTGTCAACGATTGTCGGAGATATTTATAGCGAAGACGATGTACGGATTGACTCCGGTTTCAGTATATTTTATATGGGTATCAACATGGGGAGCTTCATCGCACCGTTAACAGTTGGTACACTCGGCTTAAAGTACAACTTCCATCTCGGATTCGGTCTTGCGGCAGTAGGGATGTTCGCAGGTCTCGTACTTTTTGTCTTAACGAAGAAGAAAAATTTAGGTTTAGCCGGCACGCAAATTGCCAATCCTTTATCGCCGGTAGAACGAAGTAAATATTTAAAGATTTTCCTAAGTGCTATTGTTGTGCTCGGCATCCTCATTTTTGTATCCGCACAACAAGGTTGGCTAACATTTACGTCATTCATTGCACTCGTCGGTGTATTAGGTTTCTTAATTCCATTCACGTACTTCTTTGTCATGTACCGGAGTAAGAAGACGACTGCGGATGAAAAATCCAGAATTCTTGCTTATATCCCACTGTTCCTTGCATCCGTTATGTTTTGGGCGATCGCTGAACAAGGTTCTACGATTCTTGCACTTTATGCGGACAAGCGAACAAACTTGGATGCGCTAGGATTCCATATTGAACCTGCTTGGTTCCAATCATTGAATCCATTGTTCATCTTCACGCTCGCACCTGTTTTTGCATGGCTATGGATTAAAATGGGCAAACGTCAACCGACAATCCCACAAAAATTCGCATTCGGAATCTTGTTTGCAGGTCTTTCATTCATCGTCATATTAGTACCAGCATTTTTAGGCGGATCCGACACACTTGTCAATCCAATTTGGCTCGTACTTAGTATCTTCATCGCTGTGTTAGGTGAACTCTGTTTATCACCAGTAGGACTTTCTGCTACAACAAAATTAGCGCCTGTAGCGTTCTCTGCACAAACGATGAGTTTATGGTTCCTATCAAATGCTGCAGCTCAAGCATTGAATGCTCAAATTGTACAGTTTTACTCACCCAAAAATGAAATGATGTATTTTGGTGTAATCGGCGGAATTGCGATCGGTTTAAGTATTCTTTTATTCGCCATCTCCCCTATTATTCTTAAATACATGAAAGGTATTAAATAAATAAGCTTGTTTTGATTAAGATTGCATGAAGGACAATTTGCCCTTCATGCAATTTTTTTTGGTTTAAAAGAGTCGAGTTATGATAGAGCTGACCGGCATTTTGAATGTTTTATTTGACCGTGAGCACTTGAATGTGGAGGTAACGGGCATTTAGACGTGTTCTATTTGACCGCGACCACCGGAAAATGAAGGTAACGGTCACTTAGAAGTAATCTATTTACCCGCGAGCACTGAAATTTGGAGCTAACGGTCACTTAGAAGTATTCTATTTACCCGCGAGCGCTGGAATATGGAGCTAACGGTCACTTAGAAGTATTCTATTTACCCGCGAGCGCTGGAATATGGAGCTAATGGTCACTTAGAAGTATTCTATTTACCCGCGAGCACTGCAATATGGAGATGCCAGGCATTTAGAAGTGTTCTATTTGACCGTTAGCACCGGAAAATGAAGGTAACGGTCACTTAGAAGTATTCTATTTACCCGCGAGCACTGAAATATGGAGCTAACGGTCACTTAGAAGTATTCTATTTGACCGTGAGCATCGAAAAATGAAGGTAACGGTCACTTAGAAGTGTTCTATTTGACCGCGACCACCGGAAAATGAAGGTAACGGTCACTTAGAAGTGTTCTATTTGACCACGACCACTGGAATATGGAGCTAACGGTCATTTAGATGTGCTTTATTTGACCGTGAGTACTGAAATATGGAGCTAACGGTCACTTAGAAGTGTTCTATTTACTCGCGAGCTCTAGAAAATGCAGCTAACGGTAATTTAGATGTGCTCTATTGGACCGCGAACACTGAAGTACGGATCCAACGGGCAATTAGCCAAGAAAATCCATACAGCTTACAACACGGTTCCTCCTCCCTTACATCAATGAATATGACATAACCGCCATTTAACACAGACAATACAGCGTCCCTTCTATTTCGTCGTAGCCGTCAATACATTAGAGTAGCATCGGTATTCATTTCATCTGAAAAGAGGTTCTGTATTGATTATTGGCTTAACGATTATTCTACTGATGGTGCTATTTTTGCCGTTTATAAGCCGTTCGATTGAACATAACTTGGAGTTATTTCTATTAGTAATGGGTGTCATAGCGGTAATTGTTGCAGACGTGCTAACGGGTGAGTTGCTTCGTAAAGCACTTGCCGAACCGCTCCACATTTCACTCGCAGTCATTGTCGCAGGCATCTTATTCAGACTTCTTCATCGTCCATTTAGTAAATCTGTTAGAAAGTTAGGGACGATTATTCCGTTTCGTTTGTTCGTTGCATTGATTATCATCATACTTGGTTTGCTTTCAAGCGTGATCACAGCAATTATTGCAGCGCTTGTTTTAGTAGCAATCGTAACCGTTCTTGGATTACCACGCAAAGATGCTATCCGTTTTGTCATACTTGCCTGCTATTCAATTGGATTAGGCGCAGTGTTGACACCAATCGGCGAACCGTTGTCAACAATTGCAACAAGTAAATTGGACGCTGACTTCTTTTATTTGTTTCGGTTGATTGGCCCTGCCGTCATACCCGGCGTGCTCGCGTTCGGTCTATTAGCAGCTTGTATCGTCCGCCCTCCCGAACGTCCAATGCACATAAAAGAGAAGCCAAAGCACGACAAACCTTTGGACATTTTCACTCGAGGCGTTAAAGTATATGTATTTGTTATGGCGTTGACTTTTCTTGGGGCTGGATTTGAACCTTTCATCCGTACCTTGTTACTCGACATTCCCCCTACAACACTGTACTGGCTCAATATGATTTCAGCTGTTTTAGACAATGCAACACTGGCCGCTGCAGAAATTAGTCCTGAAATGGAAGAAGCAACGATTCAATCCATTTTGTTAGGGCTGTTAATTAGCGGCGGAATGTTGATCCCCGGAAATATCCCCAACATCATCGCAGCGAATAAACTACAAATTACAAGTGGCGAGTGGGCAAAGTTTGGGATTCCAGTTGGACTTGTGACGATGATTTTGTATTTTATCGGAATCATTCTATTCGTTTAACCTAGCTACTATCGTAAAAAAACCTGGCCCTTTGAATAAGGACCAGGTTTTCTAAATGCTGTTATTTCTTTTTCGTCAAACGTCCAAGTGCAAACGCGCCTGCCGCTAAGCCGATCATCGTGTTTGTCTTTTTGTTAAATACTTGTTTGACAATCAAATTCATATTTTGTGGACGCTCAGCTAGCCTACGCATGAAGTAGCCGTACCAATCTTGTCCAAAAGGAACGTACGTACAGAAATTGTAGCCTTCTTTCGCTAATTCGAGTTGCATATCTTTTCTGAAGCCATATAACATTTGGAATTCAAACTTGTCATTTGAAATGTTATGCTCTTTCACAAAACGTTTCACATGATTAATAACATTATGGTCATGCGTAGCGATGGACGTGAATTTACCGTTCAATAAATGCCATTCAATCAACTTAATGTAGTTCTCATCAATTGTTGCCTTGTCTTGATACGCATATTCTGCAGGCTCTTTGTATGCACCTTTAACAATGCGAAGACGGTAATTTTTATGTTTATGCAAATCTTCTTCCGCACGGAAAAAGTATGCTTGAATAACGGTACCAATGTTATCATAATCCACCGAAAGTTCATCCAACAAATCAAAAGATGGTTGTAAACGTCCATAGTCTTCCATATCGAAATTTACAAAAATACCATACTTGTGCGCAGCTGCGACAATTTCTTGGATATTGGATTTACAGAAATCATAATCGATATCTAAGCCTAATTGGGAAGGCTTCAACGAAATATGTGCATCTACTTCGTTTTCATGGATCGCTTCAACTACTGCAAGAATTTGTTCTTTCGCAGCAAGCGCTTCTTCTTTTTCGAAAACAAACTCGCCTAAATTATCGACAGTACAAGAAATGCCATGTCTGTTCAATTCTTTAATGCTCTCGATTGTTTCTGCAATGTTTGTGCCAGCAACAACATGTTGTGCGCCCATTTTCAAACCATATTTTTTCGCTGCGCTATTCAAAAATTGATTTTGAGATAGGCCGATAAAGAAATCTTTTAACATTTCCATTACTCCTCGACATAAATATTATTTTTCCTCCTGCATTATATCACAGCATTCGCTAATCGACACCGTATTAAGCCAGAAAAAGAATATTGAATAATTTACCACCCACATAGTAAACAACCAATTATTCTCAGTATCCATTGAAATTGAGAGAACTTCTATTTTCAGTATTTCAAAAATCTTTGTTTTTCATGAAACTTTATGGTTAAATTAATGAGAGAGGAAAACAGATGTTTGAATTTAGGGGGGCTTTTTGTGACAGAGAAAACAATTTTTGAGTTATTACATACGATTGAACAAGTAACACATAAAATGCTAGTACGCTGGCGCCAAGCATCAAATATCGACCTAGGGATTTCACACATCCTTGTCCTTCATGAATTGAAAACACACGGTGAATGCAGACCATCTGATTTAGCGAAAAATTTGAATTTCACACCTGCTTCCTTGACGCATTTATCAACAAAACTGACAAATCAAAAGCTGATTTCAAGACGACAAGATGAGTCAGATCGCCGAACGACTTACTGGGCGATTACTGATAAGGGCAAAGAAATCTTAAATGAAGCACATGAAAATGGACAAAATGTGCGGAAGGACTTGTTTTCCCATTTATCTGAAGAAGAACGACTTGCAATGTTAACCATTTATAAAAAACTAGATGACGCGTTAAACTAAACTACAACAATAAAACCGGCAGAAACGAGAGCGGAAAGACCTCGTTTCTGCAGGTTCATTTATGATGTCAATTCTGCTCTTTTATACCCCAGGAATTGTTTCTCCAACAACGCACCTAACGAAAAGATCGCGTCTTCATTCCCGTTCTTCCCGATGATTTGTAGCCCGATTGGCATGCCGTCTTCGTCTGTTCCAATTGGTATCGTCAATGCCGGCAAACCCCATGTGTTGGCATACGCTGTAAAAGGCATGTATTGCAAAAATGTTTTTTGAATCGAAAAAATCTCTTTGTATACGACATTATGCCGAGGCGCCGCTGTATGATAAACCGGCATGATCAGCAGTCGGTGTTCCAAGTACGCTTCTAACAGCTTATCTCCTTCTGCTAACTCATTTCTCATTTCACTCATTCTTCGATGAGAAGGTTTAAATAGAGCAGCTCCAATGAGTGCCCAAGATAAGTAGCGATGAATGTCGGCATTTCCTTTCCACAGCTCTTTCACAAACGCAATATGCGGACTGCGTGAACGAGAACCGAACGCATGACTTGACGTAGCCTTCCCTCCATCAATCGACATAATTTCCTGCCAGAGCAGTGCTGACTGATCTAGCAAAGGAACCGGTTCCCTCTCCGTAGAAAATTTATCCTCTAAAAATACATACACATCGTTCAACAGCTTACTCGTTCGAGCAGAAAGCGGATAATTTGTTGTACGGAATACATTAAGTGTGAATGAATCTAAAGATTGTTCTACGATGCTTTTATCACTAATTATGGAATAGAGCAGTTTCGCATCTCTAACCGACTTTGCGATTGGCCCAATTCCAAGCATGCGTTGTTGTAAGTCATTGTCGACATAAGGAAAGCTCCCGTCTTGTGATACACTTCCATTCCCAGATTTAAAGCCAATCACGCCATTAAAATGACTAGGAAATCGAATCGAGCCCCCGATGTCCGAACCGAGTCCTACGGCAGCACATCCTAACGCAATTGCAGCCCCTTCACCACCACTCGAACCTCCTGCCGTGCGATCGAGGTTCCAAGGATTATTCGTCCGACCGTATAATTTATTGTCTGTCTCTTGGCAAAAGCATAATTCGGGTGTATTCGTTTTGCCTAAAATAATGGCCCCTTCCGCTTTCAAACGATCCACGACTTCTGCATCTTCATCAGGTACGAAACCCTTTAACCGTTGTAATCCACCCGTTGTTTGCATGCCCATTACATCGAAAGATTCCTTCATACTAATCGGTACGCCAAATAATGCCCCTTTCGCTTCTCCTGTTGCAAGCAAACGGTCTGCCTCTTCCGCTTCTTGAAGTGCTACTGAAAAACGATCCTCAGTCAGGAAGTTAACAGCCGGATTTGTATCTTTAATCCGTTGTATGTATGTTTCTGTAATCTCGGTAACTGTCATCTGTTTTTGTTCGATTAACTGTTTAATACTGACAGCATCTGCGTCCAAAACGTTAACAGTTTTATCTTTTATCAACACATCCCCCACTTGTCTCATCCCCCTCTTTAAATTGTTCCATTTTATTCATTATAATGAAAGTTAGAACAAGAGACAATTGCAGGATTGGAGGAAATGAAATGGACACATCTTTCGACAGTCCACTTCACTCCTAGAGATCCTTTTACAGATTCAGAAAGATGACGATAAGAATAAGCAGGAAAGAACCTCCTAATGCAGCCCATTGACCACCATCAGGATTTTCTGGCCGACTATCCCATTTCTGCATACGCTTCATCTCCTTTCTGATTACCTGCTAGTAAAACTATTGCCGACAAACTTTTTGATTAAACAATACCGCTAACCAATCGGTAGCTTATGGTAAACTGATTGGTAGAACGGAGGCCATTCTATGAAATTATTTATCGTGAACCCTGCTTCTGGAAACGGTCGTGCGTTGAATCACTGGAAACAACTCCAACTCATTTTGGATCAGAAAACCGTTGACTACCAAATGATTCTTTGCACAGACATCGCAACAACACAGCGCACCATTGAAGAGCGCATACACACGCTCCCTATCGATGCAGTCGTCGTTATTGGAGGCGACGGAACCATCAACGGTGTCGTACAAGTATTGGCATACTTAGATATTCCGCTTGCCGTCTTTCCGAGCGGATCCGGTAATGACATTTGCCGTAATTTTGCTTTATCCAACGAGCCGAATGCTTTCGTTGAAAAGTTACTTGAACACTCGATTGTTTCGATTGATTTGCTACGAGTAAATGATCGATATGGCGTCACGGTCGCCGGAATTGGTTTAGACGCGAAAATTGGTGCCCGTGCCGAAACATCTACCTATAAAAAGTGGCTGAACCATATGAATAAAGGTGCTTTTGCGTATACAGTGGCTGCATGCATTGAATTTTTTCTGTATAAACCATTTACAGCAACGATGAAAATCGACGGCGTAGAACGTACTATTTCCAAACTATGGCTGCTTGCTGTAGGTAACTGCAGCACATATGGCGGGGGTATGGTCATTTGCCCGGATGCCGATCCTACAGATGGTTTTCTCCAATTGACGATGTTACATTCAGCAACACGACAAAAAATCATCACCTCTCTCTTCCCTGCCCTGTTACGAGGAAAGAAAATTGTGCAAGAAGAAGTGTCTTATCAATCTGCCAGACAGATTTCGATTAACGCAAATCGAATTGTCCCGATTGTCATCGACGGTGAAGTTCATTATTCTGATCGATATGCGATCTCAATTGCACAAGGAGCATTGCAAGTACTTCTTACTGGCAATCAGAAGGATAATCTTTTCATAAAGAAAACGCTTACATAATTAATTGAATTTCCAGTATTGAACAATTCATTAAAATTCATAGTCAATTTAGAACAATCTTATGTTAATTCCTCCACTTTCATGTTATTATAATTAAATCTTTACAGGCGTGTTGATTAACCAATTTATAGCATTTTAGACTAAACAATAATCCTTATGATTCTGATAAACACCGGATATCCGCTCCAGGCGGACGCGTTCCGCGGGCACGGCTTCAGCCAAGCGAACTGCGAAGGGTGAGCTTTGCCGTATTTCTGTGTTTTTTACAGAAATTAAGGCAGCAACTTATTCCCTCGCTTCGCTCAGTCCAGGGTCTTCAGCTCGCGCTGTTCCCGCAGGAAAAGTCGTACCGAAGAACGACTTTTGCGAACAAAAGCGAAGCGTTGAGAGCACATCTTTGCATTTCGCCGCCTTCCGCTCCAATCCTAATGAGCTTTTTATAAAGCGAGAGGCAAATAAGTGGTCGTCACAAACTAGTTGGCTGGAGTGCAGGTGCCGACTCCTGCGGGGGGTAGCATGAATGGTGAGACCCCGCAGGGAGCAAAGCGGACGAGGAGGCTCACCCGTGCCCCGCGGAAAGCGTGCGCCGGAACGCAAGCCAACGGGTTCGAAGAAGTCTATATAAATAAGTTGTTAATCAACAGACCTGACATCTTTATGAAGTAACGGAAGGAATGAGCGTATGACGAAATTAGCGAATAGTAAACCTAAAACGGTACATGTGGAAGATATCTTGATTGCCAATCAATTGCTAAAAGATGTTGTGTCCCACACACCGCTGCAAAAAAATGAACGACTCTCTGAAAAATATGATTGCCACGTCTATATTAAACGCGAAGATCTGCAACATGTGCGCTCGTTCAAACTACGAGGAGCTTACTACAAAATGAAGCGAGTGGAGCACGAAGCGAGAGAGAATGGCGTAGTTTGTGCTAGTGCAGGTAACCATGCGCAGGGTGTCGCATACGCCTGTGCCCACTTAGAGATTAGCGGCAAGATCTTCATGCCCCAAACGACACCGAAACAGAAAGTCAACCAAGTACGAATGTTTGGTAGGAATTATGTCGAAATCATCTTAGTCGGCGATACATTCGATGATTCTTTTGCGCATGCCATGGATTGTGCAACGAGTGAGAATCGAATTTTCATCCATCCTTTTGACGATGTAGACATCATTGCAGGTCAAGGGACGGTCGCTGTTGAAATTATGAATGATGTCGAAGAGCCGATCGACTTTGTATTTGGCAGTATCGGCGGTGGCGGATTGATGTCCGGGGTGAGTACGTATATTAAGAACCTATCTCCTACAACGAAGATGATTGGTGTTGAACCCGACGGCGCTCAAAGTATGCTCGCTTCATTTAAAAATGGAGAAGTCACTTCGCTGGAAACAATTGATAAATTCATTGACGGAGCTGCTGTGAAATGTGTTGGCCAAAAAACGTATGATATTTGTCGACAATATGTCGATGCAATCGTCAGTGTCCCTGAAGGAAAAGTGTGTACTTCCATTTTGGAATTGTATAATGAGCATGCAATCATTGCTGAACCTGCAGGCGCGCTACCTATCGCAGCACTTGATTATTATAAAGAGCAAATCAAAGGAAAAGCCGTTGTATGTGTCATTAGCGGTGGGAATAACGACATCGGCAGAATGCAGGAAATTAAAGAGAAGTCGTTATTGCACGAAGGGCTCCTTTATTATTTCATCATCAATTTCCCACAACGTGCTGGTGCCCTTCGGCAATTCTTGGATTCCGTTTTAGGTCCGGATGATGACATCACAACATTTGAATATACAAAGAAGCATAATAAGGAAAACGGGCCAGGACTCGTCGGTATTGAAGTGAAGCGAAAAGAAGATTATGACGGCTTGTTGGAACGTATGCGACAAAACGGCTTCCCTTTTACGGAAGTGAACAAAGATAGTACGTTGTTTGAGTTGTTGATTTGACTAAAATAAACCTGCAAACAACGTTTCTCTAGTTGTTTGCAAGTTTATTTATTTATTAAAAATCGAGAGTTTCTTATTTCTACTTGGAAAATCATAATATTGTTCACTAAATTACGTCATATCTCATGTGTGCCCGTTATAACTTACAAAGTTGTTACATTGTTTAATATAACGCACCACTCCCAGCGAAACTGATTTATTTTGGGGAAAGTAAAAAAGAGCAGCACATGCCGCCCTTCTGATTTTTACCACACACTATTCTTTTACAATAATTAAATTGATAGGCCCAGTATTGCTGGATGATTTGTCTATTTTAAATTTGGAATCCTCTCTTTTAATCTGTAAAGGACCATACATTTTTTCAGTTTCACTTAGTGAAACACTACCAAACCAATATACATAGTTTTGAATGCTTTCTCCTTTACAAAATAGAATAAGTACACGATCATCTCGATATGCTATAGAAAAATCACTAATTCGATTCACGGAAATGCCATAATTATTCTTTATCCTCGTTTTTTCCGTATATGGAGTGACTAAGATTATATTATCCCAATCACCATTTACTGCTTTACCAAAATCAACATATTCATCCTGTTGAACTTCTTTTTCAATATTTGAGCGAATCATATCGTTTTCATTTATTTTATAAATATTATACGCTACCACTGCTATTGTTATAGTTAAAGAAAAAAAAACAAACACTTAAAAAGTTTTTGGGATTTTAATCTCATTTATTAGCTCCTGTACTATTTGTATTTACTAAAGATGTTTTCACACCAATGTCAGTTCCACGGAATCTTTTCATTTCACCTTTTTTTACAGCTTCATTTATCATCTGAAGTGCCATTCTATCGAACAAATCAGCATTACCTGCAAATTGTGCGAGTTTAGGACCATAGCTGATTCCAACATCGTTATTATTCAAGTCCATACTTCTTGCTAATGCAGTATAATTAGGACTTGGAAAGTCATTTTCATGGGCTATTCCAAATCTCCTCGAAAAATCAGAACCTGCAACCCCAGCTGAAGAAACAGCCATCCACAAAGAATGTCTAAATGCATCTGCATTATCATCTTCTCCACCTGAATAATACTTTTGATAATGATTCATAGCGAATTTAGCTGCAGATAAAACAGCTATACCTTTCACTAAACTCTCGTTAAACACTTTCTTTTCATTAGGACCTAATTTGTCTTTTATTATTGTCAAGTCACCATAAGAGAATGGTGAAATATCTGGACTTGCATTTATTAATTCTCCATCTGCGTTGATAATATTTAATTCAATCCCTCGTATTATTACTTCTGCCTTTAACAAATTATTTAATTCATCTTCTGAAAAGTCAGGGTTTTCATTTTGCTTTTCCCGAGAATACCTCTCCAAACTATTAATATCTAGTTTTTCAACTATTGAAGCATAGTCAATATCTTGCTTTGATACTTCAATATAATTGAAGTCGTTATTCAAATTGTTAGACGTTGATTCAAGTGCAAAGCATTCACATTAGTAGACATTAATGTAATGACAGCTACAGCTAAACCGGTTGAAAAAAGTTTGTTTTTCATTTATTCCTCTCCTTTTTTAAGTAATCCTTATATTTATCAAAGGACCTTATTTAGTATTATGAGTAATATTATACCATAAATGAGTTAACATCAATATAAATTTAGTTAACTCATCAGCGCGATTTAAATGTATGTTTGGTAATGAAATGTCTAACTCTTTAATTCCCTGGACTATGAGAATGTCCAGGTTCTGCAACTCATCTACGGTTATGTCTAGTTCTTAAGATATTCTGAATGTAACATAATACATAAAATGTTACATTCGTTTAATTGATTCTATTTGAGATTTTCACTTGAAGAAGGGTGAGGTTAGGTTAGGTTAGTTTAACAATATGTTACATTCAAAAACTATGATTTTATTGGGTTTGAATGAGGGGAAGAAAATGATAAAGACAGGTAGTGAAAAAGAAGAAATCAAAGACGTACAACAACGAGAACTTTCAAGTAGTAATAATGATACTAATCATCCAAAGGAATCAATATGAGCATTTGTTGGTGAAAAAGAAATTTGTCAGTTTCAGAATATTCTATTTTTATGTAGTTTCAGCTACAGTGTCAAAAGCACTAAACAATAGAGGATTGGCAAAGGAATGTATATTTTCCAAACCAAAAAGACACCCAAAATAATGGATGTCTTCGAACTTTACAAACCAACCGAAATATACTTCACTTCAATATACTCATCAATCCCTTGGTGGCCGCCTTCCCTTCCCAGTCCACTTTGTTTAAACCCTCCAAATGGAGCTTGCGGTGTGGATGGTAAGCCATCATTCAAGCCGACGATGCCATACTCTAGCTTTTCACTCATCCGAATACCTTTTGAAAGATTTTCCGTGAAGACATAGGCAGCCAGTCCATAAATGGAGTCATTTGCGCGTTTCAATACCTCTTCTTCAGTTGCGAAAGTTGTTATCGGTGTGACGGGACCGAATGTCTCTTCTTGCATACAAATCATGTCATCTGTCACGTTAAGTAAGACAGTTGGCTCAAAGAAAAGCCCTTCTTTCCGACTTCCACCTACGGCTACGTTAGCACCTTTTTCTTGTGCATCGTCTACATGCGATTGGACTTTTTTAACTGCAGCTTCGTCAATTAATGGGCCGATGTGAACACCTTCTTGTTTTCCGTCACCGACTTGCAATTGTTTGACCCGTTCTATGAATTTAACAGAAAACGCGTCTACGATTGATTCGTGGACATAGATACGATTGGCACAAACACATGTCTGCCCTGCGTTACGGTATTTTGCAGCGATGACACCTTCTACAGCTTTGTCGATATCACAGTCTTCCATCACAATTGCAGGTGCGTGGCCACCTAACTCCAATGATATTTTCTTCACCGTTTCAGCAGCACCACGCATAAGTAGTTTTCCGACTTCGGTTGAGCCAGTAAAAGTTAGTTTACGCACTCTCGCATCGTTCAACCATGCATCGCCAATCGCTTTCGCATCTCCTGTGACGACGTTGATGACCCCTTCAGGAATTCCTGCTTCGTGTGCTAATTTCACTAATTTTATTGCCGTGATCGGTGTTTGTTCAGCTGGTTTGATGACGACCGTACATCCTGCAGCAAGAGCTGGCCCTACTTTTCTAGTAATCATTGCCGCCGGGAAATTCCAAGGCGTAATGACAGCAACAACGCCTACTGGTTGCTTATGCACAAAAATACGTTTGTTCGAATGACTCGCAGGCACCATTTCACCATATATACGTTTCGCTTGTTCTGCATACCACGAAATGAACCCATTTGCATAATTCATTTCCCCGCGGGCTTCATGCAATGGTTTGCCTTGTTCTACCGTCATCGTTTCCGCAAGTTCATCGATATGCTCGTTAATGAGCGCATACCATTTTTCGAGAAGCGCGCTCCGTTCATAAGCCGTTCGGTCAGACCATTTCTCAAAAGCGGTGTATGCTGCGGCGACTGCTTGCGTCGCCTCCTCGGCACCACCGTCAGGGACTGTCGCAATAACATTTCCTGTTGATGGATTGGTCACATCAATTTTGGAAAGGTCTTCTCCAACGTTTTTTCCGTTAATGATCATTGAATAAGCTTTCATCTTCCTACCTCCCATGTACTCTCTCTACCTATACACAATGTATCACGCTTTTTCATCCATTTCAGTGCGCAAGCTTCAATTCTATAACCTGCTAATTTACGATACATATAGAAATATACCCTTCTACAGAACTTGCTACACTAATTAATGAAATACTCGAAAGACGGTTCAAAGAGTCTTTTCCGGGCTTGCACAGCTCTATTGATTGTCTATAATTCTTGCTATTATATTTTTATAATTGTATTCATCTTTAGGAATCACAAAATTTGTTAAGTATGAATTATCATCCTCATCGTATTGAATATTGACTATACTTTTTTCCGAAGAAGTGATCCATTCATAGTTGTCACTATTGAATAAGACCTTACTGATTGCCTTAGTATCATCGACATTTAAAACATAAATTCGATAATCATTTTTTAGTGCATTTTCTATTTCTTCGATAGAAACATTTAAAAACTCATCATTCTCGATAATGATATATTTATAATTATGAAATTCATTCATCCATTTAAGATTAGCCTTACGACTAATAAAGCTGATATTGCATATGATAAAGATATCATATCTGCCATAAACTCACTAAATACAATAAACTCACTATGAAGATCATCTATCAAAATCCTTATCCTCCTTTCGTTTAATGAAACATTTACCTTATAATAGAGTATAAAACAAAGTGTGTGGGAAATATAGGTAATATAAACGAAAAATACAAAATAGTACTTCATGCCTGATAAAAAGAAACTCTAAAAAAGTTAAACAAAACACCGTTTCATTCCGAACGGTGTTTTGTGTGTTTAGTGTATTAAAATTTATTGTAACTTCACAATTGAAACGGAAATAGTGCCCTTCTTTTTCTAGAAATATTGTTATTTATATTTGTATATCCAACTATGAATCTTGTACTTTATATCACTTGTGCTATCTTTACTATCATCAACAATCAAGGACAGGAGAGCAAACCAAGAGATTTCCTGGAGTAGAATTAGGGATTATTACGCTAAATAAAAAGGCATGAAAGCAGTCGTTAAATTGCTTTCATGCTTTTTCTATTCATTCTAACGAATCGTTTTCCGTTCCCTAAACAACAAAAATTGTTCAATAATAATTGCAAGAATCGTTCCAGTGATCAAGCCATTGGACAAGACAGCCGTCAGGGCGTGCGGCAAATTTGACATACTCACTTGTGGGATGAACATAATTCCGACCCCTACCATGAGCCCGATTGCTGTCACTTTAAACGCGCGCTGTTCGTTCGATTCCGCGCGCAATTCGTAAAAAGCCATCTCGACCATCTTCGTAAAGATTGCAAACGTCACTGCATAGGCGACTGCCGCTGGAAGCGAAGCAAAAACAGACATGACGGCCGGAAAAATTGTAATGACGATTAGCATGATGCTTCCAATTACAAACGGTTTTAGCGATGCCATTCGCGTTGCACCAACAAATCCTGCTGATCCTGAAATCGGAACTGGCCCGATTGCAGAAAATAGACCTGCAAGGAGATGATTGACACCTGATGCGATCGATCCTTGTTTCATCCGATCAGGTGGAGTGATCGCAAAGGATTGTTTCAACAAACTCTCCATGACGCGAATTGATGCCATCATATTGGCGATAAGTAACAGCGTGATGAATGAGGCTGTGACGACGACACCACTGTCCCAAACCGGCTTACCATATACGAATACATCAGGCAGTTTCAGGATTTGGTCTAAATTCGGTCGGACCATATCCGCTTTTCCGATAAGAAGAAATAAGATCCAACCAAACCCGATAGAAAGCAATACAGAATACCTCGATATCCATGGAACTTTATGATTCATCGTAAACATCGTAACAATGACAACAAGGAAACTGCCGATGAATAACAGACCGTCAATACGATCTTCCGGTCCCCCTACACCGACCATTCCACGCAGAAATGTTCCGCTCAACTGAAGAATAAGCAGCATTAAATACGTAAATGTCACTGCCGGCGTAAATAGTTTTTTCATCTTACCGATTAGACCTGATAAAGCTAGGAGGACGAAAAGCACACCACTCACAATCATCCCGCTTTGTAACGATTGTAAGGCATCTTCATTCGTCGGATATAAAACACCTACCATGCCCGCATAAACAACAAAAATGCCCCACCATAAGCCGGCTGGCCCTTCATTTATCGGCATACGATGACCGAAAATGGCCTGGACGACACATGCGACACCGAGCACAAACATTGTCCGTTGGATGAACAGTGCTGTTTCAGCAGGATCCATTCCAAAAACATTTGCAATGGCAATGGGTGCAGCGATCGATGACGCAATTAAAAAAACGGCCCATTGCAAGCCACCTAATACATACTTCATAAACACACCTCGATAACGATTGATTCATTTTTTTCTGTTCTTTAGTATAACACTTCAAGTACCGAAGTATTGTTTTATTGAAAAGATTGATTTTTAGCTTATCCCCTTAAAGTAACCATCTTGTAATATTCGTCATGTTTGAAACGAATGACGAAGGGTAATTTCATGAATAGCAATTACTAAACTATGAAAAATGACTAGGAGGCGTTCGATTATGGTACAAAGACATGTTGTTGGGTATTACAATACAGAAGCAGAAGCGGTGCAAGCAATCGAGGAGTTAAAACGCCAAGGTTACAGCTCAAGTGAGATATCGATTATTAGTAAGGATAAGGAACATGTAGAAAATATTGAAGCGCGAACGGAAACACATGCTGCTGATGGAGCGGCAACAGGTGCGGCGACTGGCGGTCTTCTCGGCGGACTCGGTGGTGTACTTGCAGGACTTGGTGCACTCGCGATTCCGGGCATCGGACCAATTATTGCGGCCGGCCCAATTGTGGCAGGCATTACGGGTGCTGCTGCGGGTGCAGGTGTCGGTGGACTTGCAGGTGCATTAATTGGAATGGGTATTCCAGAAGAAGATGCACACCGTTACACCGAGTATTTTGACGAGGGTAAGATTCTCGTATTAGTTGATGGCGAGTATTTACATCCGGATAATCGTATGGACTATCCAGATCGTCCACTTGTTTAACTGCATAATAAAGGCTGTCCGCGATGTCGGACAGCCTTTTTCAATTTTAATAATACGGCGAGATCATTATATAGACTAGCACACCCGTAAAACTTACATACAACCATAATGGCATCGTCCAACGAACGATTTTACGGTGACGTTCATGTTCCCTGTTCCATGCACGTGCGACACTTGTCAATGCAAGCGGCACAATGGCTGCTGCCAAAACGATATGTGTAATCAACACAAAATAATAAATTCCCGCTACGATCCCCGAACCTCCAAATGATGTGGACGGTGCCAAATAATGATAAGACACATACGTCACAAGGAATAACGATGTTGTGAAAAACGCAGCGTAGATGAATTTCCGGTGTGCGTTAATGTATCGTTTCTTAATCGCTATAAGAGCAGCTACAAGGAACAAAAATGTAAAGCTGTTAAAAATCGCGTTCAATAACGGTAGAATCGTAATATCAAATGCGGTAAATTCTTCGACTCCCCTGCGCCCTGATAGCAAAGCGATAACCCCTATCAATACGACTGATAAAATAATGATGGCGGGTTTATAATTGCGTTTCTTAAACGGTTTGCCCGATAGCCTATCCATTTCTTGATTCATAAGCAGTACATCCCTTTCTGTCCTCTATCACTTTGTAGTGTATCATATTTCTTTAAAATGAGTGGTAACTTCACAGTGTTGTCAAATTCGAACAAAAAACAGCGGCTGAAGAATAATGCCTCCAACCGCCGTTTCTATTCACGATTCTCTCATCGTACGTTGTAAAAACGCTTTTGTCCGTTCTTTTTTCGGATTCGTCAATAAATCAACCGGACTTCCCGACTCGATTATTTCGCCGTTATCCATAAAGAGCACAGTATCCGCTACATCCCGTGCAAACTCCATTTCATGTGTCACGACAATCATCGTCATATGCTCCTGCGCGAGATCTTTCATCACACGAAGCACCTCCCCCGTCAATTCCGGGTCCAGTGCGGATGTCGGTTCGTCGAATAACAAAATGTCAGGGTTTCTCATTAATGCCCTAGCAATCGCAACACGTTGTTTTTGCCCACCTGAGAGCTTTGCTGGCAAGACGTCGGCCTTATCAGCGAGCCCTACTTTGGCCAATAGCTCTACCCCTCGTTTACGAAGGTCTGCTGTACTTCCCTCTTTCAGTAATTTAGGAGCAAGCACTAAATTATCCAACACCGATAAATGAGGAAACAAATTGAAATGTTGGAACACCATCCCCATCTTCGACGTAATTTGTTTTAATTGCTGCGGTTTTGAATAAACCCCTTCTTGGACAATGAACTGCCCATCTACCGCAATGCTCCCGCCGTCAATTTCCTCTAAATGGACTAAACTCCGAAGCATCGTACTTTTCCCTGATCCAGACGGTCCAATGACCGCAACGACTTCATTTTTATTCACATCAAAAGAAATCTGTTTGAGGACTTCGAGCGGCCCAAAAGATTTCTTTAAGTTCGTCACTTCCAAAATCGCCATGCTTACAACTCCTTACTGAAAAATCCTCAATCGAAACGCAATCTTCTTTCTAACCATTTAAAGAATAACGTTAAACATAACGTAATGAGTAAATAAATGATCCCTGCCAATACAAACGGGACGATGGTAAAGTCACGATTGACGGCGGTTTGTGCAAAGTGCAACAGTTCCGGTACGGCTACTGCGTATAACAGCGCCGTGTCTTTTACTAACGTAACCGATTCGTTTGCCACTGCCGGCAATGCAATTCGAATCATTTGCGGCAAAACCACTCTCGTCGTCGTCTGCCAACGATTAAGCCCAAGCACTTTTGACGCTTCATATTGTCCATTGTCAATCGCTAACAGTCCACCACGGAAGATTTCCGCAAAGTACGCTGCATAGTTTAAGATGAAACCAATCGATGCGGCCACAAACCGATCCAACACGAGGTATTCCCCGATGACCGGGATGAGCGGCAAACCAAAGACGATGAAAAGCAATTGCAACAGCAATGGCGTACCACGCATTAAATAAATATACGCATTTGCCAGCCAAGCGAGCGGTTTAATGGAACTGCGCACAGCCAATGTTAACAGGAATCCAAGCGGAATGGATAAGATAATGGCGATTAAAAATAATAAAACTGTCGCCTGAGCCCCTTCTAACATCGGTTTTGTAATGGATATTAAATAATCGATAGACATTTGGCAAAACTCCTTCAAAAAGCAAAACAGGTTTTCACATGGAAAACCCATTTAGCACCCTATTTACTTCAATACTTTGTCTTCACCGAACCACTTCGTAGAAATGTCAGCTGCACTACCGTCTTCATTCATTTTATCCAACGCGGCTTGCAGTTTATCCAACAATTCTTCATTTCCTTTTTTCACGCCAACTCCGTACTCTTCAGGCGCCAATGATTCACCGATAACTTTGAATGTACCTTCTTGTTTGGACATGTAGTAATCAATGACGACTTCGTCGATAACGACTGCGTCCACACGACCGGCTTTCAAGTCTGTCAACGCCAATACATTATCAGCATACTCAGAGATTGACTTCACTTTGTCATGTACCGGATTTGCGCTCAAAGCATCAGATGCAGAAGATAGACCTTGCAAACCAACTTTCTTGCCAGAAAGGTCGTCCAATTTCTCAATGGATGAATCCGTCAATGTCGCTACAACTTGTGCATTTTTCAAATAAGGCTTAGTAAATAGTACTTTCCCTTTACGTTCTTCAGAAATCGTATAACCGTTCCAAATCAAATCGATCCGACCACTGCTCAATTCTGTTTCTTTTGTTTTCCAATCAATTGGTTGGAACTTCACTTCCATCCCCATATGCTCTGCTGCCGCTTTTGCATAATCAATATCAAAACCAGTCAATTCGTTATTCTCATCCCGGAAGCCCATTGGCGCAAATTTATCATCCACACCGATGACCAACACATCATTATTTGCTGAATCATTTTTGGATGTCCCACATGCAGCTAATACAAACAGTGTCATTACGGATACTCCGACTAACAGTAACATTCTCTTCATGTAAAATACCTCTTTTCATGTATATTAAACTTCAACACTTTAACTCGTTAACGTATTGCTACTATAACACGATTGTTTCGCAATGAAAACCCCTTCTTTTATAGACGGAATATTACATAATTGTATAGCACGTGAAAAGGATAGCGTTTAAGAATGGTAGAAAACGGTTATTGAACAGTACATTGTTTTGAAAAACTGAGGAGGCGTGAAAGATGAACAAACAACCAAATGAAGTACCTGCAACAGAAGAACGTCGTCGATTGGAAGTCCAACACGTATATTCCCGTGATTCTAAAACGTATGAAAATGAACCAAAAGCTGCTCACCCAACTCCAGTGAACGAACAAGATTTTACTGGATCGAATCAAAACGACTTTGAAAGCAATGAACTCGGCCCGGAACCTAACGGCGTAGATCCGTCATTGCACGGTCAGTCTTTTCAGCAACAACCCTTCAATGAGTTCGAAAGCAATGAACTAAATCGAAATAATACAGAAACCTACGAACAGGCCAACGAACCAAACGGAATGGACCCTGCATCATCCGTATATAAATTCGAACACGGCCAAACGTTTCAACAAACTCCAGAAGAAATAGAAGTAAACGGACTCGGCGAAGAGCCAAATGGCATGGATCCGAACAAGCGTTAATGCGTGTAAATAACAAAAAGCACTAGGTACATACATCAGTATGCGCCTAGTGCTTTTTGTTTAACGACTACTCACTAAATCTTTGTCCGAAAGTATTTGATAAATCGCTGCTACTGAATGATCGGAGAGATTGTAAATCGTATGTGTATCGGTTGTCTTCATGAGCGAACCAGAATCATCGGTAATCCATAAGGCAAATTTTTCGTCATCCAAACTGAATGTGAACTGTGGATCTGCCATATTTACGATTCCCGGCTCTTTTATGGAATCTTTTACAGCTTGTTTGAAAGAAGATACATCGTCTTCTGAAAGGTCGATTTGAATGGTTGATTGGGATGCAGTTGGATTCATTTGCACTTCTCTTTCCGGTTGTGTGATTTGGGAACAAGCGGCTAGCAACAAACAGAGTGGGACAAATAGGAGTAGAAAATTCTTCATCAAAATTCCACCTTTTAAAGAGTAGACGTGAGTTGCGATTGGAAGTTACATAATGTGCGACTATTAGCAAGTTGATTAACTAATGAACTAATGTGTCCTACAAACCAGCTTGATTATTTAAAAGCTTTAATTCTTCTTGTTCAATGACGAAATTTATTGCTCCTTGAGCAACCATATATTCTGCATCCTCTGATTTTCGATTTGTGCATATCTCCCATAATTCCGGAAGTGTATTCTCTTTTGCCACTTTTAATGCGGATTCAATATATCCTTTATACTGAATCGTACCTCCTCCTGAATTTGACGGTGACTGTGCCAGAAACATTCACGTCAATTCAACCAATTTGATTACTTATACAGGAATCAACTGAAAACCCAGTAACTGATACACTTTGCACTCATCTAAATGCAATTGTAGTGAATTAACTGAATTCAACTTGGCACAGGCACCTGTTTTATTTCACGTTGCCTTACAATGGCTTGCTGTTGAGGAGTCTTGTCGCGCATTCCATAGTTGAATCCCATATAATCACCTCCTTCACACCAATCATAGTGCAAAAGGAATCATCTGTCTTCAAAGGTACGGATACCCGACAATTCGGATTCCTTTGTTTTTCAATTAAATTCGATTTCAAATTCTCCATATAAAGGGATAGCTTACCTTGTCTTTTTATATGCTTCTCTCGTAACTTCATAACTTCCAGTTGTTCACGACGTGCGTATTCGTCTATTACATATGAAATATATTCTGCTTTACAGTGAGGACACTAAATGTAAGCTTCAATAATGTTTCTTGGATGCTTACGCCCTTTGAGATTCATTTCAAAGGGTTCGTGGCATTCATCACAGGATACGAGTGTTGATACCAATTGGCTCACCTCGCTTTACCAAGATTCCATTGTCTTGCCGAACTCCTCCATCTCTTTTGACATCATTTCGATTTCAGATGCTTCGAGAACAACATCAGACATTGGTTCTTCATCATTGGGTACGAAGTTCTCCGGATACACCGTGATCATTCCTACCTTTTTGCCTTTGACATTCACAATGATTCCAATTGTCTTGGCACCTTCTACGTCAGGCTGTTGATGAAAGTCATATGTTTGATTCAGAACGTGTTGGAATGCCAAACCTTCGTTATCGGTTTTCATATTAATGACTAATGTTATGTAGTCATTACTTCCACATTAGATGCGAATTCATAAACAGATGTATCGATTTTTTTTCCTTCTTCTGAAGCGTTATCGTTGGATGCGTCTTCTTCGACAGATGTTTCAACTTCCGGTTTAGGTTCTTCTTTAGGCTTTTCGGTTTCAGTCTCGCTACATGCCGCCAAAAATACAGCAAACAATAAAAGTAATAATTCTTTTTTCATGCAGTTCCCCTCCAAAGTCTTTTCCTTGTCATATCCAAATTGAAAGGAAAAGAAAACCATGGGATAAATTGAAAAAGCCATACCAAGAATGGATATGGCTTGCTAAAAACTTATATTTATTATACATAATTCAAAAGTTCTCATTTTTTATGGCACCTGATGCCACAGTATCTTCCTCATCTTCGTCTTCTGTGTTTTTAAAGAAGATAATAAAAGAAATTAAAACAAATAAAATACTGTGACTGATAAATAGCAAAAATGATACAAACCAAATTGAATTTAGAATGTTCATAAATTCGTATGAAGGACTACCATTTTCTAGTAAAACTTGATAGATTATTGTAATTATAACCGTTATGAAACCTGTCAACAAAGCCATAGAAGAGATGACCACAAACTCTTTTTTATAATTACTATCCTTCATAATTTCTCTTACAATTTTGGTGTTAAAGATGGATGCTAGTACGCTCAAACATGCGCCATAAAAACCAAGACTGATACTTGAAAGAAGCAGTACACCTTCCAATGCTTTTTCGAAACCCTTATATCCAAAAAAAGGAAAGTAGAGATAAACACCTATCCCTACAATAAACGATAATGCTGAAAACCAAGATATTGTTTTAGTACTTAGTTTCATTTATCTCATCCTCAATATTTTATTTTTATAAGCTCCATTACTCCTTTCGTCTCCAACATCAAATAGATTTCTCATTTCCTCAAAAACCCTTATAGAACTTAATTGACGGTCATTTTGCAACTCGAAATAAGCATATGCTTCAAGCTTGTGGTTTATTAAGTCTATAGGCTCCACAGGGGATTCATCATCTTCCCTAGATCGGATTCTTAACATTTGGACATCCGGATCATCAGTATATTCTTCTAGAAAATTCGATGAAAAATCATTATCTATTTCAGCGTCTCTAGTTCCTCTAGAGTTAAAAGTTATTTCAACACTTTCAATGCCTTGTGGCCTTTGATCTAATAGCCGACCCAAGAGATCATTTGCTTTTTGCCCAACAACTCTTGTAGATATCTTTCTATACGCTGCTTGATTAAAAGCTCTTCTTCTAGCAGTATCGTCTGAAATCATCGCAATCGAAAAGTTATTCGCGGCTCCTGCCTCTAATAACAGAGCTTCAATAAACGAGGCAATTGCTGTAGGACCAAGAGAATCTCTATTTCTCTGTATCATTAAAATACGGTTGGTAGTATCGTACAGCACATTGGCTTCGTGACCAATATACTCATCATCGTCAAGGTCTAAAATTTCTGAATCACCATGTAAAGTTGTTCTGTTAGGCAAAGTATAATTCAATCTTTCGAAAGTCAAATGAAAATACTGAGTGTGTTGCTCAATTGTGATATCTGAAAGTCTAGCAGGTTCAAAATTATAGCTATACACACGCTTGTATTGTTCCTCTTCACCATTTCGCATACTTTCTCTTCCGCGTAAATATTGGGTCCTTAATCTCTCAAATAATGGCTGCAGATTTATTTGTTGAATTGTACCATCCTCTTGCTCGGTGACAGGTTTAAAAAAGTTAAAACCTATTTTTTTAACTTTAGTCATAAAATCTCCCCCTTCTATCGTGCCTATTCGACACAATAAACAGGAAGTCCTTTTTTTCTTACAAAATAAATCGAGTAGGAGGGAGTGATTAACTCCCGTCCTCTCACACCACCGTAGATACGGTTCCGTATACGGCGGTTCAATAACTTGAGTATCGACGCTCATAAAATTGATTCAGGTCTTTCAATTTGACGGTGCCTGTGCCAGAAACATTCACGTCAATTCAACCAATTTGATTATTTATACAGGAATCAACTGAAAACCCAGTAACTGATACACTTTGCACTCATCTAAATGCAATTGTAGTGAATTAACTGAATTCAACTTGGCACAGGCACCTGTTTTAATATTTTCCTAAAACAACAAAAAACGCCGCCAATAAAAGTGGCAGCGGACAGCAGGATATATATGAAGGCACCAGGAAAATAATAGAGTACTTTGAGAACAAAAATAAATAACTGATCGTAGCCAAGCCCCTACAATTTAGTGATTCTGTAGGGGTTTTTAATTAAATGGAGATGTCACGGGTGGTAAAATCGAATGGCTGTAATCACGTCCCTTTTTTTGTTATTATATCAACGTTATAATTTCAAATCTGGGTGAATCCGTATAAGAAAACGCCCTTCAAATAGTAGGACGTTTATGATTCATTTTACATTTCACTGACCAATCCAAGCTGATAATGAAAATCTGATAACACGTCTGCAAAATATTTCCGCTCTGCGCTTTCTATATCGTCAGAAAAAAACATGATATATCTTACAATTACCAAGAAATCTTTTACTGTGTATTTAAGCTAAGTCATCCAGTCAAATACTCGCGGACAATCGAAATTCATCGCTATATTTAGCCATAAGAAAACACCCAAAAAAGTTAGTTTTTTGACTCTAACTTTTGGGGTGTACTTCATGTGAAGAACTAACTACTCTGTTTTCAAGGCTATCGCCATTAATTTGTTATATACAACATTCATTCAACATTCGAACTTAAAATGATTTTAGTGTTTGTCATTTTATGGAGTTAGCGATATTTATTAATACTTCTTTGGTTACTTTGTCAGAATTTCTTTTGTCAATAGATAAGATATATTGCAATCCATCTTTTTCAAAAACTAAGAGATTAAACCCTAAGAATACCGTGGTAGTGTATATTGACTGATTCCCATCTTCCAATTTAAATTCTTGGTCGATTTTTTCTTCTTTAATTCTCAATGCGTATTCTATAGGTTGAATTACTATCGCATAATGATTTTGGGGTAAATCCTTGTTTATGAACATTATTTCAAGCTTATCATTTTCAAGTCCTTCCGAGTCACTAAATCTTCCCATGCTATGAGTAAAAGGGATTGGAGGCAATTGTGTTGGCAGTGCAATATTACGCTCGAAATGATCTTTACTCTCTTGTAATGCCTTGTTAATTTCTTTATAGCCACCCTTAAAATATGTTTTTCCAAATGAATCGCTATCTGCTTTGACATCGTCTAAAACGAAAAACCAAAATAAAGAAATCGACATAATAATAAATAAGTTTCTCATGACAGACACATCACTCCTTATAATTAGTATTAACTAATATTTTTTTTTTATTCTTCGAAGGTCCCTCCATGCTATAATTTAGTTGGCTAGATCAGGAGGGACACTCCTGGTCTTTTTAAATATTTGTATTGGGGGATACAAACAACATGTTTGATGCTGTTGAAGTTGACTGGATGCCAATTATCGGACCGTTAATTGTTTTGGTTTTAACTGTTTTCGCTGTTGCCCTTATCTATTCACTCATCTTTTCAAGGTTATTACCTAAGCGACTATACAATTTGCTTTTAGGTCCAGTTTGTTTATTAGGATGCTACATATGGGCTATCCCAATGAATTTAGGTTTTCATGCATACTTTTAAGAATTGAGACAGGATGTGATAGCATTGGAACATATTGAGAATAAATTAATTCAAATCCATTGGGATGGACCATTTAAGCTCATTGATCTTCCTTCCCTAACGAATACTGAAACGGATTATGGTATCTATCAAATTTACGGAAAGCATATAACCTACGGCAGTTACGTTCTGTTATATATCGGCAAGGCAGACCGACAAACTCTAGGCCTGAGAATTGCCCAAGAAGGTTGGCTTGACACCAACGACTCAAATAACACGAAAATTTACGTTGGGAGACTACATGGTTCTAAAAATCCTACTGAACAAGAGTGGTCTGAAGAGATTGATTTAGCCGAACGATTATTAATTTACGTACACAAACCTGCATATAATGCGCGAAGCTTGTCCACTCTTCGGGATGCCGAAATGCAAAATATACATATCTTAAATTGGGGTCACCACAGAGATTTACTCCCTGAGCTCTCAGGAACTAGATGGACTAGCAAAATGGATTACTTTGATTATCAAGTGTACAGGTGGAATAATTAATTCTTTTTAGCTCGTTTATATTCTGCGAGAGCGCGATATGATGCGCTATCTTTACGATTTCTAATTTTGGGTTCAAATTTGACGGTAACTGTACTAGATACATTCACGTCAATTCTACCAATTTGAATATTTATACAGTAATCAAACGAAAACCCAGCAACTAATACACTTTCCACTCATCTAAATGCAATTGTAATGAATTAACTAAATTCAACCTGGCACAGTGGTCGCCCCCCCTAAAACGCCCCGCCATAGTTCTGCTAGAATCTTGGAAAAGCATGTGAATAAAAGTATCGAACCCGTTGAAAAGGCGTATTTTGAGTTTACGTTTTAGTTCAAGCAAGACTTCTATTTTTGATAATAGCCAGTCGGACAATTGTATAATTAATAAATGGCAAAACTACAAAAAGAAAGAACCCACTGGTTGATCCGGTAGGTTCTACTTATATCGAAATACTCACTAATAATAATTATTTCCTTTATTGACTATTTACAGTAATCTTCAATATTAGAGTGAACATAATAACCTGAAACAAGCGTTTTACCCCCATCGAATAGATTGAAAGTAACTGTCTCACCATCGTTACTTTCAAGCGTAGCTTGATGTTCGAGGTCAAATTCCATTTCTTCCGTACCTTCTCTCATTGAACTGTTGATATCGATTAATACTTTATCAATTGTTACTTGATTATCAATAACAACCGTTTTACCATTTGTACACTGAATTGAGAGTTTAATCATTTCACCTTCTATTAAAGGTTCGGAAAGAGGTTTACATGCACTTAATAGGATCAGACAAGAACCAATCAATATCAGCTTATTCATATACTCCATCCTTATGTTTATTGGATTCCTCAACCAACTGTCCAACTTCAGTTGAAATTACTTTTTCTTGAATTTTCGATATGGTCTCTTGGACTGACAATTCTAAATCAAGGGCTGCCAACTCTTCAAAAGTTAATTCATCTTGATTCTTTAACTTTTTAAGGGTATTAGCATCCTTAGAACCAATGTTATAAATTCCGACTGGAGGAACTGGACGATATTTCCTAAATGAAGAATCATCAATTGACGGCGCCTTTGTCAGAAACATTCACGTCAATTCAACCAATTTGATTATTTATACAGGAATCAACTGAAAACCCAGCAACTATTACACTTTGCACTCATCTAAATGCAATTGTAGTGAATTAACTGAATTCAAACTTGCACCTTTTTTTAAAGTGATGCCGTCCAATTCTCAGTGATTCTTAAAGCCATTTGATAGATTGTTAATGGCTAAAACAGCCACGAAAACACCTTCCTTCTATTACATAGGATTTATTCCAAGCGTCCGATAAATACCTTCTAGTTAATACATTGTATGAATAGAGCATAATTCTTATAATAACTTGAAAAATCTTACCCCTTTTTATTAATCCATGTTCCTTACTTGTGCTGATTAGTTAAAATGAAAAGCAACCTCCCTTTATTTTATGGAAGTTGCTTTCTCATTCCTAGACGCGTTTAGGCGGCACACAACCATCCTTTTACCGCACATTTACCTCATAAAAACTCTTATACATCTCTTCCAAATTCCGTTTACTACGATTCACTGATTGAATTGTTACTCCATTCTTTATCAACCATTCAAGATATTTCTCCAACTCATATGCCGGATCCGTAAATAAACGATTGTCCAATAGACGATAAGGCAATTGACTGTCCGACATCACATTTTCCAATGACATTTCTGCCGGCATCCTAACTTCAATTTGAAACGGATCATTCCCGTCAATCAACATATCATTTTTAACCAACTCGCCATCTTTGATAAACCAGATTGTGTTCGTCAAATCCTCTAGGATATCCAGGTTATGTGTGGAAATGAGTAGGCTAATCCCCTTGGCATGTAATGCGCGGATCAATTCCTTCAGTTCAATTACACTTGTCGGATCCAAACCATTGAAAGGTTCATCCATCAAGATGATGAGCGGTTTTGTCAGGATACTTAACGTAATCAGCAGATGCTGTCGCATGCCGTATGAATAAGACTTGACAGGATTATTGACATACGTCCGGATTCCTATCAATTGTATAACTTCATCGATTTCCTTCGTGTCCAGATTATAGATACTCGCGACAAATGCCAAATGATCGTATCCCGTGAGATGCATATAGAGGTAGTTATCACTTGGTAGGAATGTGACATATCTGAAGAATTCAGGATTCTGGTTAGAAATACCTTTAATCCGCACTGAGCCGCTTTCTACATCTTCCAATGCTAAAACGGAACGCATCAAAGTGGATTTCCCCGCCCCATTTGGCCCGACAAGACCGATGATATCGCCTTCATTCATTTCAAACGTAATTTCTTTCAGGATACTTCGTTTCCCATAGTTCTTCGTAAGCTGATTAACATTTAAAATCGACATATTACGCCTTCCTCCTTCCTGCTAGTAAGCCGATGATGAACAACAGGATTCCACTGACAAATAGAATGATACTTCCATTGATGAAGTTCACAGCAGCTGAATTCGCAACAAGCGATTTCCAACCATCCACGACATTCCATGTATCAAAATACGTGAAAGGATTCAAAAACATATAACTTGCCGACGTATACTGACTAGCCAAGAAATAGCCTGTAAATACCAGCAGCAACGTAATGATAATCGTCACATACTGATTTTTCACCCATCTCCCCACTAAGCTAAACAAACTGTTCAAAAAGAAGATTTGCGCCATAATCAGCATGCCGCTCTTCATGATAAGCACGAGCAAACTTTCAAAATAGAAATTGACATTATCTCCATAAGAATAAAATACCCCATCGTCGGCACTTTCATTTGAAGTAACATCGGGCGACAATTCAAGCGTGAAGCCATCCTCGTAACTCCCCGTCGCATATACTAAAATCGGATATTGCGATTCACCTATACCACCGATTAGTGAACTGAGTAGGAATACAATGCCCCCACATAGAACAAGCAATCCGTAAGCAATCATCAGATTGTAAGCCCACTTGCTTACATAGATTGAACGGAAAGAAATTGTTTTGGTTTTCATGAAATTGATGGACGAATTCGGCTGTCGCTCATCGGACAAGCTTGTCCATAATAATAGGATGAAGACACCCATACCAAACAACATCATATTCCAATTCAAGTATTTGTAGACAGAAAACAGGCCGCTATTTCCATACTTCGTATTCCGCTCTTGATTCGCTTTGAGTATTGTGTAATGAACGTCATTAAGGGCTGTGCTTGGGTCCTGAAAATGTGAAATCCACAGAGGTCCAATCGGCCATGGCGTAATTTCCTTTTCCGTTAGAATACGTTGCTGCTCTTCAGAAGCCATTACCGTTACATCCCATAGATTTCGATCTAATTCTTTATAGGATGGTTCCTTTCGTATGGTGTTCATTGTTTCCCGAAACTTTTCAGGAAAGTTCTTTTCTCCAATTTCGTTCTTTAAATCATCTAACAAGCGATAGGAGAGATCCATATTTTCAATCATAATCGTATATGGATTCTCGGCGGAAACGAACTCCGTCTCTTCACCGGATTTTTCGTGATCAGCACGCATCATTTCAATTTCCATATCAAACTCTTCTTCAAGCACTTTCCAATGCATTTGCTGTTCAACGTAAAAATTTTGCTGTTCTTCGATTACTAGCAAATACGTTTTGGGGAGATTTTGATATTGTTGATTAACAAAGATGTACGTCCCCCCGATAATTCCAACTAACAGAATTAGCGAAAAGAGCACATGACCTTTTCGCTTCTTTTTTAGATGTTCAAATTGAATCAGCTTCCACCTGTTTTTGGGCGCATACTGTTTTCGGATAGAATGGAGCACAGGGACTTTAAGGTACAATCCCTTCGATTTGAAAACCGGATAGGAAGCGATTAAAAAAATAATAAGCAGAACAAACATACCAGTCAAATAGGGTGTATAACGATGCGTAGGCAGTAGATGCATTTCGTATGAAACAATTAAATGGATTGGATTAACGATGTAAAAACCAAATTGAACTGAGATAATATAAGCAATTATGAGAGGCAAAGCAATTATGGTTAGCAACATACCCATACTAAATCGTTGTTTGAATAAACAAATTGCCGATACGAGCAGCAATGAAACAAAAATTCCCCAGCCTATCGGAATATAGAGTAGCCATTTCCATACAGGTACCATCAATGTATCTGCACCCACTACAACTTCAATTGGATAGTGGATTGTATTTAAATTTCCAGTGACCAAAGGAGGTAGCAATGATAAGAAGCTTGCCAGAATTATGTATCCGACTACGATTAGTAAAAATGGTATTAAATAGCCGTAATAGATAGCAGGATTCGATAACGATTTCACTTTTAAAAAATCAAATATTCGATTCTGTTCATCCGATTTATATTTATAGATGAAAATAAGTAAAAATAGAAACGCGGTAATTGGGCTGAATAATAATTGAAGTAATTTCTTAGTAAACAAAGCAGTGTTATAAGGAGTCTCTTGTTCAGTGTAGGATAAATTATACTTCTTTAAGATTTCTGCTTTCCGTTGTTCGATATGCAAAACATCTATATTTTGATAAGGAATGGAAATAGTACTTTCATACACTCTGTATTCTTTAATATAATCTAGATTTTCGGATGAAATATCTAAATCTTCATCATTTAACTTACTTTCTATTGTTTTTAAATATTCTTCTTGGATTAATAAACTATCTAATCCACGTTCCGCCTCTTCTGATAAACCAATATTCCTCTTCTTGTTTAAAGCTCTTCCAATTAAAAAATCAATATTCTCTAACCGTTTTTCAAAAGTAGCCTGTAACTCTTTTTTAGTTGCCCCTGATTGTGTAGTGTTGATTCCGTAAAGTAATAGTATAAAAACAATTAATACAAGCGATAGCCACAAGACGTATTTGCTTTTGATTATCCCTTTAACCATGAAGGCAATTATTTTTTTCATCAACTCACTCCCCATATCATTGAACATTATCCAGTGATTCCTCTTCGTAATTACAAACCTTGACCTTACCTACTCTGATTCAATAGTACTTTTTATAAATGTTCATTTTCCGATTGCCAATATAAAAAAATCCCCTTTAAGTAGTAGTATAAACATTAGTCCATTTACACAATATCAACTTAAAGGGGTGCATTAAAAAATGTTCTGTACGACTTATATATATATTAATTATCTTCCAGCAGATAAGGATCTACGTAAGGAGCAGCATCGAGCCAACCATTAAATATCGAGTATCCATTCGTAGGATGAAAACCTCTATTGTATAGATACCCAGAGTACGTTTTTCCGTTTCGGACTTCTGTAACCCAAATAGCTGATGTATATGTTGGAGCTTTAAGTTGTTCCACAAATATCCTATCTGCCATGGGAGTAATTTGCGCGTTAACGTTATCAGAAGCTTGGACACTTGAGAATGGTGCTGATAATCCTAAACATAAAGCGGCGATTAAACTTAAAGATAATACTTTAATCTTCTTCATCAATTTATTCCTCCATCTCTATTTTTTAGTATAAAAAAGAAACTCTTACGAAGAATATCAGCCGATAGTTCTTACAATTCAATCATTCCATATTCCACCAATATTGTCCATAACTATTTATTGCGCAAATGAGCTATTGAAAGTAGCGTTTTTAGAGCATTTTCAGACGGCATTTTCGCAAATGATAGGGATTTTACAATTCATGCGTATATTCTTCTGAAATTCCTGGCAGTTCTTCGTCTTCTCCACTCAATTGGAAAGCAGCCGCACTTCCCCGAAAATACAATAAGAAATCCAAACATCCATCTCTTCATCTCAGCCACCCTTTCAGCCAACTATCATTTTATAAAAATCCACCGCTTTTTTATATTTGCCATTTCTAGCATAGAGGTCTGCAAGTTTTTTTGCGTAATCCATCCATTGTTTATGACTACCTCTTTTTTTAAAGAAGTGGAATGCCGACAACATTGCATTTTCTATCTTTTTTTCATCTTGTGAACATACGGCTTCATATGCATTAAAGTGGTGCTCATAATACTCTCTTTTTCTCTCATGCAATTCAGGCACTAGTCCTGATCCTTCTTTCAAACATTTTTTTACCTGATCCAGTCTTCCTATTTTTTCATATTCCTTCACCAAAGAATAGATAGAGTACAACAGTTCACTCGGAAGCTCTTTATGATCGATAGCTATTTCAAAATGTGAAATGGCACGCTCCGACTCACCCATCACCGAATAAACATCGCCAATATTTTGGTGAAGAATGCCTAGTAAGGAATCCAAGTCAAACTGAATGCAAATCATTTCAACAAGATGGAATACTTCGAGAGCTTTTGTTAAATTATCATTATTTTTGTAAGCTACTCCGCAAATCATATGGCATTCCACTACCCGCTGTTCCATCATTATTGATTCAAAATAGGCAAGCGCTTGCTTAGCTTGTACAAGTGCCTCAAATTTCTGCCCATTCGCCATAAGAACGACAGATAGGACATAGGCAAAATCAGCTCGTTCAAATGGCGAGAGTGCAAGACTTTCCGTCATGCATTTCGCCTTTGAGAGCGCTTCCAAACTTTCTTTTAACTCACCGTTTGTATATAAAGACATTCCTTTCATTTTTAAAACAGCAAAGGCTTGTTGAGGTGTCAATTCCGATTGAATGTCTTGATACTTTGCAAGTTTCCTCCGTGTTTCTTTTTCTCCGCCTTTCAACACTAGACTTAACCGTATTGCCATCAGTTCTAACTCTATTCTTGTCTGTATTCCAGCTGAAGGGAACTTGTCCGTTAACTCACTAATGAGTCTAGCTGCCCCTTCTTGATCACGCGTGTTTATGATCCTTTCATAACGCACTACATAATCCTCGACACGAACCCTTTCATCTTTGAAGTCGTCTGAGATGGCAATACCCAATCTCTTGGATAGCTTATCCAATACCTCATCACGGCCCTTAATGTTCCCGTTTTCAATTCTGCTTAGTTGCGATTCAGAACAAATCCCCTTAGCCAAGACAGCCTGTTTCATTTTTTGAGAGAGCCGCTCCATCTTGATCATATATCCAACATGCATTTACATCACCTACTTATGGGTATATTCATCGACAGTCTATCCCGTCTGATGCTCCGGTAATTCCCTCATCTTAGCCTCCCCCTCCGTAATTATGCATAAACGAGATTGAATATATTTCCATTATATCATTCATTCAAACTACTTAAAAGTTCATTATTGTAAAAAAAGAGGACAACAAATATCACAGCGCAATGCTGTAATTATTGTTGTCCTCTGCTTGGTCAGAGCGTCGAATTAATTATGAATTTATAATTTTATCCAAAACATATCGGCAATTTATCACATACTGAAGAAGATCGAGTGTTTCAATGGGTTAAACGCTATGTTGAACCTTCTTCATCTGTCGGTGGTAGTCTAATTAATGAAATGAGAGAACCTCGATTCAAAGAAGGATTTGAATACCCTCATTGTATATCGGAACACGTTGTAAGGTTTGGAAAATATAATGGTCGCCAAGTCTATCCTTGTAAGTGTTGTAATAAGACATTTACCGATACAACAAATACTGTTCTTTATCGTACTCGAAAAGGTGATGTATGGATTACGTTTGTTGATTGTATGTTTAAAGGCTATTCCCTGCGAAAATCTGCTGAAAATCTAGGGGTTACTTGGGTTACTCAATATTATTGGAGACATAAATTATTAAGTTCATTAACACGAATGGATTTTAAGCAGTTTGAAAGTATCGTTGAAGTTGACGAGACCTATTTCCTATACTTTCAAAAAGGTCAACGTGGAATCTCAGAAAGGAAACCTCGTAAGCGTGGTGGGAAGTCTAAACTTAGAGGAATAAGCCACGAACAAGTATGTGTTCTTGTTGCCAGAGACCGTACCAAAGCAACAGTCTCAAAAGTTGTTTGTATGGGTCGTATTAATATCATACACTGTACAGATAAGATTTTTATCAAAGTGAAAAGGTTGTATGGTTTGAATTTATTTCCATTTTTCATTACTTATGCTTTTCCGATAACTACTGCGTCAGAAGTTTCAAATAAATTATTTCGCTATTAACGTTAGCTGGTCCTTTTGAGAAATTAAATCAATTCTGTGCCCATCTTTTTCATAAGAAGTAGACGCACCTTCTCTGCCTACATTGCTCCATCCTTTTAATTTGATTATTATCTCATATACAAACGGAATCCCATTCTCTTCTGTGGCTTTTGACCAGTTATACATAGCGACATCTTCTTTATCACTGAGTAACTCGACATTTTTGGGTATCGGAAAGTTAAAGAATTTACTGTTTTCTGCATATGAAAAATATGTGGTGAAAACGAGAATACCACCTATTAATAATATGAATATAATCGCTAAGTTAAATTTATTCTTCATGCTTTCCCTCCATCACTTTACATTTTCACTATACGATAACTTTCATAGACAGTAATTGCATTAAAACTTCTGTCCCAATAATCGCTTGTATGACAGGATAATTTCAACTAAGGTATACATCATATTCCATGGTAATTCACCTCCACTGGCACTATTCGTCAAGAAAGGTGTAAATCCCTTTTTTAAAAATTTGACTGTGCCTGCAAAAAACATCCTTGTTAATTCAACTAATTTGATGAATTATACAGTAATCAAATGAAAACCCAGTAACTGATACACTTTGCACTCATTTTAATGCAATTGTAGTGAATTAACGGAAATCAATTTGGCACCTGTTTTCCTATATTCACTAACATAAAAAAATGGAATTCACACGATTAACCCAATATTCAATAATTAATATCGGTATATGATATAATAGAGATAATAAAATGGATTGAAGGAAGGTAATTTTTCTGAATCAAGAGTTAAAGAAGCTCCTTATTCAAATAATCCAGATTTAAAAAGAACATGGTCATCAATGGAAGCCAGGGAAGGACTTGATCCATTTAAAGAAACGGATTAGTAGAAGAGATTTTCCTTTGGAGACCACTCTGCACGATTACAACAAACAGATTACTGCTATCGTTACACACGAGAAAAGTAAAATTTATATTTATCATTTGAAGCACTTTACACAACGTTATTTCATTTTCTCCCTTGGTACCTGGATAGTCATAGTTGGAGAAGATAATGTTATGGAGACAGCCATGGTTACAAGATCATCCGAACGCTATTTATCAAATGATAAAGGGTATACTTATATATGTACGGTGAAGGAGGTTATATCATGAATCGAATTGAGCTAATTAATCTATACGGTCAAGGGATTACCGATTGTGAAACAAGTCCTTTTGAAATGTTGGAGACGCTCCATATTCGCAGTGAGCTCCATCAATTGTCACTGACAAAAGAGGAAAAGAAAATGGTCGCAGCCTATGATTTAAAATTGCTGGGTAATGCTGAACAAGTTTTCGAACATACTAGCAAAGCTTACGATTTCTCCGCTTCAAAAGAGAAGATGGACGAATGGTGGTGGCACTTGGATTTGCTGTTAAAAGGAGAAATCCTATTTAACGCCACTTCCTTGTATGATGATGTGATTTAGTTGACTATTTTAAGTCAAAAGCAGCACAACAGCAATTAGCTTTCTGCTGCTTTTCCACTTGCTGAACTCTATTAAACTTCGAACATACAACTGGTCGCCAATACTCCCTTCTCTTCCCCAGAACCAACCCTAGCCTGTAAAATCAATATGACATATCCAACTCTAACCAATAATACCGCCGCTCCCACCAGCACCAAACACCCATACTAAATCGACACACGAGGGTTATCCAGCATTGTCGCCACTTCTCCATTGACGATTCTACCGATTGCATCGCTCCAATTGTAGCTGGCAGAGACACAATTAGCGCAGTTTATTTACTATCGAAAGTCCATTTCATTGGAAAATCCGAACAAAAAGCATTAGAAACTGCCGCACATCTTTTGGAGAAACAGACCGAACAATGTAAAACAGCCTACTCGTACCGGAGGAACCGGTTTGGGTGGGCTGTTTTATGTGATAGAGTTCATTGCTTTATTTCATTTGATCAACAAATTTTAAAACTTTGTTCATCCAGTCGAAAATTGCGGTTTCTCTTTCTGTTTTGTCGATATCTTTAGGTAAAACTAGCCATTGAAGATCATTTGGCAGTTCATGATTTTTTTCTCTAAGACTCCTATTATGAATTGCCTCCTCATCCAAAAAGAACAATTCTTTGTCGTTTGATAGCGTTTGATAGACACGTGCGGAGTAATTATTGCCATTGATAGAAAGTTCGTAATGCCCACGTGCATAAGGTCGACATTGAATATGATGACCTTTTAATTTGGAGAGGGAATATTCAAATGCTTGGAAATGCGCTTCACTAATCAAAAACTCTTCCAAGTAATATTTATTGTCCACATGCTTATTCAGATTAACATCGAAAACATCATATATCAGAAGAATTTCTGGGTGACGTGAAACTTTCATGTTCAATTTATTTCCATTACGTCTTGCAAAAGGTTTAAGGCGTTCTTTCACTAAAAAATCAATAGTATTATGGTCTAAATCACTTCCATAGCTTAGAAGGAATACAGTCTTCAAGTTACTCAGCACCCCGTTCACCTATGATTTTTAGTTTTATCAACTACGTACCCTATAATAGGATTTGCAAAAGGTACAGAGTCCATTTTCAATTCACCGTTTATTTCTATTTTTGGATGATCAGGTACTAATATTCTAAAAGCATATTCATTCTCAACGTTCACGTATAAATAAATTGCTCCCTTTACAGTGTACTCCCCTAATTCATTATCGTATTCTCCGAAATAAACGATTATATTATAATCAGAGTCCGCCATAAGAACTCCTTTTTTGTTGGTTGTTACAATAGTATCTTTCAAGGAGTTAAATACAGATGTAAACTCTTCTATATCATCAATGTCCCTTACAATATAGTCTTTATTTTCATTTGTATCGTGAATATTTATTTCATAAATATGACTATCATTTTTTTCTATCAATTTCTTTATGCTCTCTAATGGTTCACTCATTGACACTTTGTTGTTCACAAAATTTTGATACATATCCCAACTACCTATCGATAATAAGGACAATATAATAATTCCAAAAAAAATCTTCGTTTATTAATTCTTCCCACCCTCTATCTTTGGATATATTATTTTTCAACTCTGTTACTGAATCGATTTTAAAAATCTGGCTCCGTTTGTTTATTATACGATAGAATGTTCATAATTTTTATACACAGTGTTTACAATATTTAAATTTAGAATGTCCGAATCCTTTAATATAGTTTAATTCTTAAGGGTTTATCTCGCACTGGAAGACTGATTTCTCTTTGAGCGACTCTTTACATCACTTGTACCTACTATCTAGAACTCCCCTTTCAAACTCTATATAGCGAGCGCTGTTCAAAAAGGATACACATCGGTAAAGATTATTATCTATTTTTTGTATTTGTTTTTGCAAAAGCAAGAAGATCTTTTATTTATTTCTTAAATGCTTTTAGTGCTTATAGTTCTTAGTAGTTGTTATCGCTTTGTTACAGCTTTGTTGATCGCTTGTTGGCTGCTTTGTGAATGTTCGAGTTGAATACTCATAAACGACTGGAGTTACAAAGTTTTTGAGTCGGTTCTGCTTTGTTGTTTCGTTTGTTAAAATTCCGGCTATTCAAACGGAAACGTATACAATACAAATTTTGTAAATTCACTACAACTACATAAATACAATCATAATTTCCGGTTGGTAATGATTTCGACATTCAAGTCAATTTATTCAGATGAAACCTTTCCATACAAGTACCCTATAGTTACATAAACATAATCACTTCTTAGATTTCATTTCTATCCAATCCCAATATGCGTCAAATAACTGATCGTGAAGGAACTCCTCATCCTCTGGCTCATCATTTAGAGTTTTATTCACTAACTTCAGCCCTAACCAAACAGAATCTTCATTTCTAAATTTAGGATCCCCTACACCATCTAAGACAGCGAAAAACTGATGAAAGGATAGTAGCATCCTTTCTTTAATAATCTTTTCAATACCGCTGATTATATGATCATTAAGTCCACTTGCTTTCAACGCATTAACTTCATGTTCCGTCAACTTCAGCTCTTCCCAGAAACCTAACATTATTGCTTCCTCCGGATTGGTTAAGCTGTCACCTATTCTAGATAATTCTTCAATTGATTCGTAGATGTCCATTAACACACTCATCTGATTATCCATTTGCATCCCCCTTGGATCATAATCGATTTACTAACATAATTAGGCTTTCCAACTTTTCTGCTGCACTAAGTGGATAAGGAGTAAAACGCAACTCTAGATACCTAGCAAAGAAGTTACGGCCCCCTTGTAATACAGCTATTAAAAACTCCTTCTCCGGCAAAAGAAACGAGTAGAATCCCCCTCCATAACTGAATGTGAGACAATTATTGTCACTTTTAGTTAGTGAGAAGTAAGGTTCCATAGCAACCGTTTTTACAACATCAGTCATTTGCAAATAATCTTCAATTGTTTCTATCCACATAATCCAATAAAGGGGCAAACGTTCCATGATCTCGTCATCCAAAATAACCTTATTATTTAGGGAGATATGAACACATCCGTATACGTTACCACGCTTTTCAACTATCCGTTTAATTTCTTCATTGTTCTTCTGATCCTCCATATCAAAAAAATACTTTGTAAATACCCCCTGCCTCACCTGTTCTGGTCCAGGATATATAACGTAAGGATTCTGTAAAAATGTTTTAACTTGAAACATTTTCCACCTCTCTATTTTTATAAAGTAAACGATTCGTAAACATTCAATACCTCGATTAACAAACCGACAAGTCCTGAATTGATATTGAAGAGTGTAGTCATCTGTATGATCCCAACCTGGCAGAGCTAGTTGTTTACACTGTTATGCAACACAACTGCGCCAGATGTAGTAGAGCATAAGATAAAGCAATGGTAATATGAAGTAATAAATGATAATTGCAGGGATAAGGAAAGTAGAAATTGCTTTCCAAATTGAAATTGCATGCACTTCCGCAATAGAAATAATAAATGCTACGCTTGAACATAGTAAGAGTATGATTGCAAGTTTGTTTGTAATGATGAACAAAGATTCTTGAAATGTTGAAAATGTAGCAGCTGAAACGTCCAATCCTCGACTTATCAAGAACCAATCTAATAGCCACTTTGCACCAAGTATGATGAAAAACAAATTAGGAACACAGTATGCCATGAATGTTCCACGAAGCTTTCCTTTGCCACCGAACAGCATAGCGAATAAATGGAAAAATCCTCCAACTGCATATAAACAAAATAGCCCTCCAATTGTTCCGATAATGAATGACCATCTTAAGGTTTCACTAAATCTTTCAGTGTCATTCATGGGATCGAATGACAGTGAGCCAAGTGTATTAAAAAATCCTGCAATCATTGTAACTATCCATATAAATTTTGTAGATTTGGATTCCATCAAAAAATTCACCGTATTTCTTGGATGAAGCCATATCGATATCCACTCGTTCAATGGTTTTTCGTCACTTCCACCAAACATCTAATGACTCCTTTCTAACGTTTTTCTTTGTAAGTCCTGTTTTAATAGTTAATTACAGTCTACGACCGAGCTGCAAAATAGTTTCACTTTAGCTATTTAAATTCAAGAATTTTATGAATTCAAAAGTTCTGTCCATGCATTAAGAATTGTATTTCATTGATTAGCTACGCAAGAACCGAACATTTCCCTCCCTGTCTATAAAAATTGGTACAATTGATTGAGAATAGAATATTGAAAAGGGAGTTATTTCATGGATGAAAAAAAATACTTTATCAATCATTTCTTCAACTGAATTAAACCTACTCATCTATTTAGATGCAATTATTGAAAAAAAGAAGTTTCCAGGGATTGAATGTAACGTGGATCAGAAGGTTTACCAAGAGATAAAAAAGAAAATTACAGATACTTGGAATCATATAATTGCTGAGTCCGAACAATTTAATAGTATTGGTCGATATGATGAAATCATAAATTCCATCTTTGGAAGTGTACCTCAGAATTTCACATTATTTCAGAGCATGGTGGTTTGAGCAATCTCAACATGGATTCGGCTATATGATGGAAAAGCTAGTCTTTCAACTACCACGAAATGAATTAGAACGGGTTATTGGGAATGAGCATAGTACCATTGTTCTTGTCTTTGATGCTTTACCGGAAAGTTGTCAACAACAGAATGAAAAGTATTTTATCATCATCCCGTTATATCGGTTTTGTCCCATTTAGTAAACGATTAGTAAGTGGACATGGTTAGTGTGTTTGTTTTATTGTTACATAGGTGCAGACAAAATAACGCTAGCAAAGGGATTGCTCCTGGGAAAGACATTTATTATAATAGGAAAGAACTTATGTTGTCTCAGTAGCTCAGGGGATAGAGCAACAGCCTCCTAAGCTGTAGGTCGCAGGTTCGATTCCTGCCTGGGACGTTTTGAAATGCGTTATCATTAGCTTTATAACAATCTTAATTGTGTACAGAATAATGAAACTAGATAAGAACACACATATTTTATCTTTATTTATTCCTGAACACTAAAAAGAAAGAAAACCTTCTAATCTTAAGATTGGAAGGTTTTTTAATAACTACATTCACCACTATTTTTGCCACGTATATTTTTACGGAAGTAAACCCACACTACATGCAAAATGACAGTTGGGGTGAAAAGTTATGGATCGTGTTGAACGCAAAGTAACGAAGCGCAACGAGATTCGGATGCGTAACAAGATGGCGGCTGAGGCTGCTAACGAGTTTGCGACACTCGGTGATTATCGGGAAGCGCTGAAGGATACGTATCAAAAAGCTGAAGAGCAACGAAAACTGAAAAAGCAAAAATAATAGCCATCCAGCGAACGCATACTTCGCTGGATGGCTATTTCCTTTTTGATTAGAAAGTTGCAAATAGAATCATTGCAGCAATCGATACTATGATTATCGTGATGACTGTAATCGGTATCAAGACGACAAGAACTGCTTTCCAGATCGCCAATTCTTGCAATTCTGCAAGCGCAGCTACTAAAGCCACTACTGACCATACCGCGACTACTGCTGTGATGACCAGCGAAATAATAAGCCATATCGCTTGTAAAACAGAAAACTCTATATTAGAAATGAACATCCCGTTACCGATAATGAGCAGATCAGGTATCCACAAGACACCCAGCATGATGAGAATGACGTTAGAAACCGTTATCGCCATCATGGTTGCACGAAAATCCCCACTACCGCGAAACATTTTCGAAAGGAGATGGAAAACACCGCCTCCGACGTATAAGGAAATTAGCCCTCCTATCGGACCTAATAGTAGCGACAACAAAAGAATAATACCTGTAGACATCGAGTCTCCGACATCATTACCAGAAGCTTGATCTAACGTATTAAATACACCTGAAATCATTGCAAAAATTAGTGCAAACTTGACTGTCTTGTTTTCATAAAGATAGCGTGCCGTTTGCCGTGGATGCAGCCAAACCGATTTCCAAATGTTAAGCGGTTTTTGTTCGTTTCCATTTTGTTGTTCAATTGTAACCATTTTATACCCTCTCTCTTTTGAAACTATATGTACTTCTCTATTAGGTTATAAGAATAGATCGTAATATAGTTTCATAAAAAACTGAGATTAGTTGTCATCCAGTCCTTTACCCATTCCTCTGAGAAAATCCAATCCGTATTTAATGGATCGATTAATGTGAGGGTCGTTAAGTGCTGTCATCAACTGAAAGATTGATACCTTATCTTGGTTCCCTCCATATAACTCCGCTTCTTGCACCCCTCTTGATACACTCTTTTTCAATTTCTCAGTCACTTCAGGGTCAATGGCAGTTAAAATGCCGGTCATGTTCATAATATTGTTCAATAGATTCGTAACAGGTTCGCGTGATGCTTGTGACACCGCGATTCCAGCAATTTCATCCTTTGCTTTCACCATGGCATTTACCGCATCAAGAACACCCGCTTTGTCCAACTCGGCTGTCAGTTCAAGAATCTTATTCATCGATTCTTGTTGGTCGGCGATAACCGCTTGTAGTTCTTGAATTTTAGCTTGTTGCTGTTGTTCGGGTGTCAGTTCGACCCGCTTGATTTTCGTAATTGGAGCAGCCATTTAACTCACCCTTTCTCCACGTGATCGGTAAGATGCGCGTAGCCTGGTCGTGCCCATTTGCGCTCCACTTCTACCCCGTCTTGCGGATGGCGTTTTTTGTTTCGGTGGTTTGTTGCAGGCAATGGATTATCCACTCGTTCTTTCAACACTTCCATTCTCACTTTCGCTTGTTTGAAAGCAGGTGTATTCGTTCGTTGGTCTACTGCTGTCCCCGTCAAGAAATTAATGGCGGATTCTTTTTCGACAGAGTTCATCGGCAAAAATAACTCGTTGCCCTTCACGCGATCTGTAACGAGTGCCGGTAAGCGTAATGCGCCATGTGGAGAGATCAGTCGTACCATCGATCCACTGACGACACCTCGTTCTTTCGCAAGTTGTGGTGACACTTCAACGAATATTTCTGGTACTTTTTCTTGAATTCCTGCAGATTTGTTCGTTAAGTTCCCTTCATGGAAATGTTCCAACAGCCTGCCGTTGTTAATATGCAAGTCAAATTCATCGGAATACACGACAGGTTCTACCCAATCGGACAATGCAAAACGCGCTTTTTTATCAGGGAAGTTGAAACCATCTGTATATAAGAGTGGCGTACTTGCGCCATCATGACTTCCCCAGAAAAAGCTGTCCCAGTCCTCTAGGTTCGTATAGTCCGCTTGACCGAAAAGTGGTGCCAAACTTGCCATCTCTGCAAAAATGTCTCCTGGATGTGAATAATTCCAGTCTGCCCCTAAACGATTCGCCACTTCTTGGATGATCCACCAATCCGCTTTCGCATCGCCTAACTCTGGTAACGCTTTATACAACCGTTGGACGCGTCTTTCCGTATTTGTAAAGGTCCCATCCTTTTCCAATGAAGGGACGGCAGGCAAAATGACATCTGCATAACGCGCTGTTCGAGAGAAGAACAAATCTTGAACGACTAAGAACTCCAGTTTGGACAACACATCGTGGACATGATTCGCGTTAGAATCCACAAGCGCCATATCCTCCCCGACGACGTACATGCCTTTCATAATGCCTTCGTCTACGGCATGCAACATTTGAATATTATCTTTCCCAGGTCGATCCCCAATTTTCACGCCATATGCACGCTCGAATTTCGCTCGAGCTGTATCATCTGTAACGTGTTGGTAACCTGGCAACCAACCTGGCAACGTCCCCATATCACAAGCACCTTGCACATTGTTATGCCCGCGAAGTGGATAAGCTCCTGCACCTGGTCGACGGTAGTTCCCTGTTGCAAGTAACAAATTGGAAATGGCAGCAGACGTATCCGAACCGCCTGTATTTTGCGTGACTCCCATCCCCCATAAAATGCACGTGCCATCTGCATCGCGAATCATTTCTGCTGTTTGGATGAGCTTTTCTTTGGATACTCCAGTTACATGCTCCGCAAAATCGAGCGTGTACTTCTTCAGCACTTCCTTGAATTCACCAAAATGATTGACGTTCTCTTGAATGAATGCAGCGTCATGCCAGCCTTTGTCAATCATGTATTTCGTTACAGCCATAAGCCATACTTGGTCAGTCCCTTGCTTCGGACTGATGAAAATATCGGAACGATCGGCCATTTCGTGCTTGCGCAAGTCTGCGACAATCAATTTTTGGCCATGCAATTTATGTGCACGTTTCACACGAGTTGCCAGTACAGGATGACCTTCTGCCGGATTCGCACCAATTATAATGACTAGTCCAGCACTAGCAATATCCTTTATCGTACCGGCATCCCCACCCATTCCGACTGTCCGGAAAAGTCCATCGGTTGCGGGTGATTGACAATAGCGGGAACAGTTGTCGACATTATTCGTTTTAAACACTTGCCTTGCCAATTTTTGAATGACGTAATTCTCTTCATTCGTAATTTTTGAAGATGAAATGACGCCGATACTGTCTTCGCCATTCTCTTTATGAATGGTCCCTAATCGTTCTGCTACGAGATCTAACGCTTCTTCCCATGTCGCTTCGACAAACGAATCCCCTTGTCGGATTAACGGTGTCGTAATCCGCTCTTTGCTGTTCACGAAATCCCAACCGAACTTCCCTTTCACACACGTCGAAATGGCGTTTACAGGCGCTTCAGATACAGGCTGGATTTTAAGGATTTTGCGGTCTTTCGTCCACACTTCGAATGAACAACCGACACCACAGAACGTACAAACAGTCTTTGTTTTCTTTGTTCGGGTATCACGCATCGCTGCTTCCGCATCCGAAATCGCCATAATACCGCTATAGCCCGGCTCAACATCTTTAACGAGTTCAATCATCGGACTCAACACTTCGTCTTTTAAGCCAGTCATGAAACCCGCTTCTCCTAACATGGATTTCTCCATTAAGGCATTACACGGACAGACCGTCACACAATGACCGCACCCTACACAGGAAGAATCATTGATTTTCGCGCCGCCATCCCAAAGTACGATCGGTCGCTCCCTCTCCCAATCCATACTTAGTGTTTCATTCACCTGTAAGTTTTGACAAACCTCTACACATTGCCCACATGCAATGCATTGATTTGGATCGTAACGATAAAACGGATGTGTAAAATCCACACTGTCTTTTGAACACTTCGGCTCATAAGGATACTTCTGTTCCTCAATGCCCATCATGTCGACTGTGTTATGTATTTTACAGTTCCCGTTGTTGTTGTCGCACACCGTACAGTACAACAAATGATTTTCCAAAATACGATCCATCGCTTCCGTTTGTGCAGCTTTCGCTCGTGTTGATGCTAACAACACGTGCATCCCCGGTTCAGCTTTTGTTGAACACGCACGTGTCAAGCTTCCGTTTACTTCGACAATACACGTGTCACATGTTTCGATTGGGTCCACTTCAGGCAAGTAACAAATTTGCGGGTGTTCGATCTTCAGCGCATTAATTACTTGTAAGATCGTCATGCCCTCTGTAAACGGATACTTGACGCCATCAATGTTAATGAACACGTTAACGCCTCCTTTGCAAAATAAAAACCACCATGACAAAACACACCTGATAGGCAGGTGGGATTGCGTCATGATGGAAGAGTCTCCTAGCAGGTCTTGCTAAATAACCGATCCAAATGTAAAGTAATGACATGATAAGGCTACAGCAGGTTCGTACTCTAGCATCATCGTTAGTAGTATTATAGTCCATATAATTTGAAAATACAATGCATTTAATAATTTATTGAGTGAGTATTCTATATTTTAGAAAAGGAGTACGATTCATGTCCAAGCAAGTACATGATTTCAATGCAATCATCCGTAAACTACGAAAAGATTTATTCGGAAAAGGTCCGGATCGCATTCACACCATTTTTGTCGACAATATGGTCATCTCCACATTGTATGGCAATTTGACACCGACGGAAAAATTCATTGCCCGAACAACCGAAGGAAAAGAGATGATCCATATGGCACGAACGAAAATGATTCAAGAAGTCTATTTGGAGTCTCCACCTGAAGGCTTGGAAGACGTTGTAGGTGCTAAATTTGTCCATCTGTTTTCGGACATTAAAATTGAAGATGACATTGCCGTTTCAGTATTTTTATTTGACAAAACGATCGAATGAAGGAGGCAAACCGATGGAAAAGACACATAAACAACAAATATGGCGCTTTACAAATGGCCAGTGGGAAATGAAAGAAGACACGATTGCGACTGAATTTCCTGTTACAGTAAAGTTGAATGGCAAAGAATTATTGACCATCGTCTGCACCCCTGAGTTTATTGAGGATATGGTCATCGGTTTCCTTGCCTCTGAACGCATCATCCTTGATTACAATGACATTCAAGACATTCGTGTGGATGAAGCTCTTGGCATCGTGCATGTAACGACGAGCAAAACCTTTCCCTTCTTCGAACAACTGCAAAACAAGCGGTATATTACCTCTTGCTGCGGCATGAGTCGACAAGGATTTGTATTCGCTAATGATGCGCTAACCGCGAAACAAATGACTGAACAAACAGTGACACTCCAACCTGCACATTGCTTTCAACTCATGAAAACTTTAAATGAACAAGCAGACTTGTTTCATCAAACAGGTGGTGTGCATATTGCAGCGCTATGTGATACAGACGGATTTTCGGTGACACGCATGGACATTGGAAGACATAATGCACTGGATAAGATTTATGGACATTGTATCCAAAATTCAATTTCAGTCCGTAACAAAGTAATCGTCTTCAGCGGCCGCATTTCTTCAGAAATTTTGTTGAAAGTTGCAAAAATCGGCTGTGAGATTGTTTTATCCAAATCCGCACCGACTGAACTGGCAATTCAACTAGCAGACGAGTTAGGAATTACAGCAGTTGGCTTCATTCGCGGCCAATCATTTAATGTATATACGCACCCTGAACGAATTCACACACTATAAAAAACTCTCTAAAAATTATTCGTGACAAATGAGTTTCTTGGTGGTACGATGTCTGAAATGTGACAGAATTATGTCTCCTGTCTACAAGAATTCTACATCAAACTTCATAGAGTATCATTTTTTCATAAAACAAACACTTCAGGAGCGAACGATGTCACATGATTCATTCCGAAGGGAGAGTTAGCAATTGAAAGGTAAAAAAGTGAAGAACAGATGGTTGATCGCCGCATCTGCAGTCGGGATCCACATTTCCATCGGGTCGGTGTATGCATGGAGTAATTTTACAAATCCGCTCATTGAACAATTCGGTTGGTCCACAAGTCAAGTGCAGTTGACCTTCAGCTTAGCAATTCTATTTCTAGGCTTGTCTGCAGCATTTCTTGGACATTTTGTGGAGAAGTATGGACCCCGAAAAGCCGGATTGTTTGCGGCGATTTGTTTTGGAATTGGTGTCATGGGTGCAGGTGTTGCAGTTAGCGCAGGCTCGCTCCCACTACTCTATATTTTCTATGGTGTATTAGGGGGAATCGGCTTAGGGGTCGGTTATATTGCACCTGTTTCAACGCTCGTAAAGTGGTTTCCAGATAGACGCGGACTTGCAACGGGACTAGCTATTATGGGCTTCGGATTTGCCGCGGCAATTAGTAGTCCGATCATGGAAGCACTCATTACTTCTGTAGGACTACAAAATACTTTTTACATTCTCGGTGCATCTTATTTTATCATTATGATTCTCTCCTCATTGTATCTTGAAAAACCGGAAGAAGGTTGGTTGCCAGCAGGATATGATGCGAAACTTAAGAGTGGAAAAGTGGAACCAAAAACCGATTTAGCACAGCTCACAGCAAACGAAGCTGTAAAGACAAAGCGTTTTTATTATTTGTGGCTCATGTTGTTCATTAACGTAACGTGCGGCATTGCCATTTTGTCTGCTGCTAAACCGCTAGCCATCGAAAGTATCGGCATGACAACGATTCAGGCGGCTGCACTTGTTGGGGTGTTGGGACTCTTTAATGGAGCTGGTCGATTAGGTTGGGCGTCTATTTCCGATTATCTTGGTAGGCCGCATACGTATACAACATTTTTTGCCATCCAGATTATTTTGTTTGCTCTATTGCCTTTCACGACAAATGCATTGTTTTTCCAAATCATGCTCGCTGTCATTTACACATGTTACGGCGGAGGATTTGCTTGTATCCCTGCTTACATCGGTGACATATTCGGAACGAAGCAACTCGGAGCAATCCATGGATACATTTTAACCGCATGGTCGGCTGCAGGAATTGCAGGTCCGATGTTTGCAGCTTGGATGAAAGATACGACGGGTAGTTACGAAAGCAGTCTGTTATTTTTTGCCGGTTTATTTGCAGTCGCGTTAATCATTTCGATTTTAATACAAGTGGATATTAAGAGAGTGAGAGCGAATCAAAAAGAAATCACGGCAAAAGGTATGCAACCTGTTAAAAATCTTTAAGTTCACAACTTTGAACAATCTACTTAAGTAAAAATGTAAGCGATCACAGGATCATCCCTAGAGACGGGAATAAAACTAATAAAATGCATGAAGGCAAAATTCGCCGGCATGCATTTTTTCTGCTTTTACAATGTTTCTTTTTCATATTCATAAGTGGATCGGAGCGGAAAAAGGCCGACTCCTGCGGGATTGTAGCGCGAATGTTGAGACCCCGCAGGAAAAGCCGTCACTTAGAACGGCTTTTGCGAGCATAAGCGAAGCGTTGGGAGCAAGGATGCCTTAATTTCCGCAAAGTACGCAGAAATACGGCAAATCGAACTCTTCGTTGTTCGATTGGCTCAAGCGCGCCCCGCGGAAAGCGTGCCTTTTGAAGCGCAGAGAAACGGTCTTCTTAGAGTTATTTCCCAACTTCTTATTTTTTTATCATATGTATTTTTCGCACAAACATGGGCATTCCTAAAGCAAAATTCATAGAGGGAGAACGATATGAAACGTCTACTCTTTTTAGTTTGCTTAACATTAGGAAGCCTCCTCATCTCCTTAACAAGTTTTAAACCGTCTACAACAGAACAACTTACGATTCCCGTCAGTAAAGATCAGCAAACCTTACACGAGAAGATAAAAGATTACGCAGAAACACATAATGAACAACCAATTGACGCAGTCATTGATCGCGTTTGGAAAGCAATACCTGGTTACAATGGTCTGTTCATCGATGTCGATCAAAGTTTTAAACAAATGGCTTCTGCGAATCAATTCGATAAAGAGTTGCTCATTTATAAAGAAGAACGACCTGCTGTTACACTAGCTGATTTACCGCCCTCCCCCATTTTTAAAGGAAATCCAGAGAAAACGATGGTCGCTTTTTTAATTAACGTCGCATGGGGCAATGAATTTATCCCACCCATCCTGAAAGCACTGGAAACACATGACGTAAAAGCAACGTTTTTCTTGGACGGGAGTTGGACAAAAAATAATCCTGAAATGGCAACAATGATTTTTGCACAAGGACACGAAATTGGCAACCACGCTTTCACCCACCCTGATTTAGCTCAAACAACGCTTGCAAAAACAAAAGAAGAACTCCACAAAACGAATGAAGTCATTCAAGAAACAATCGGTGTTAAACCCAAATGGTTCGGTCCACCAAGTGGAAGCTTCAACCAGCAAACAGTCGACGTTGCACGTCAGTTAGACATGTATACAGTTTTATGGACAATCGATACGGTTGACTGGAAGCAACCTGAAACCGCTCCTATGGTAAATAAAATCGTCAATGGAGTGGAAAATGGTTCGATGGTTCTTATGCATCCGACAAAACCGACTGCCGAAGGGATGGATGATATGATTCGACGCATTAAAGAAAAAGGATTATCCATCGGCACAGTTTCTAATCTACTCAGTGAGCAAAGGATGGAAACACCCGAATCTGCAAACGATTTTATTCCATTAGAATATCGATAAGGTCATTACGTACTCTCCAAATAAAAAGGAAAAGTGTGATTGAGTCTGTTCAATCCACTTTTCCTTTATTGCTCTTGCGGAAACTTACTCACTTTCTTTTTTATAGTTCTCCCAAAATGTTGCATTTTTAATCCCGAGCTTTTTAGGATCAAATATAGGATCCAACCCCAGTTTCTTTTGTTGCTCGTAATCTTTTAATGCTAGCAATGCTGGTCTAGCTAAAATTACAATTGCTATGACGTTCAACCATACCATAATGCCAAGACCAACGTCACCAAGGGCCCATGCTAATTCAGCTGTTCGAACGGTACCCCAAAAAGTTGCGATTAAGATAACAATCTTCAAAATGAACATAACGGATTTTGTATTCCGTTTACGAAACAAGTAAGCGATGTTCGTTTCTGCAATGTAGTAATACGCCATAATCGTTGTAAAGGCAAAAAAGAATAATGCTACGGCTACGAAACCTGCACCAAATCCGGGTAGAATACTGTCGACTGCTGCTTGCGTATAGCCAGGTCCTTGCTCCACACCTTCCAAATTATGCACGATAAAACCTTTCCCATCTTCCGTTTGCGTGTTATACATGCCAGTAAAGAGAATCATGAAAGCGGTTGCAGAACAAACGAAGAGTGTGTCAATATAAACCGAAAATGCTTGCACGAGTCCTTGTTTTGCTGGATGGGAAACCTCAGCCGCCGCCGCTGCATGTGCACCAGTCCCTTGACCTGCTTCATTCGAAAATACCCCGCGTTTAACTCCCCACATAATCGCCATCCCGATGATTCCACCAAAAGCAGAATCTAACGCAAAAGCACTTTTAAAAATTAATGCAATTACTTCCGGAAGAAGTTGTATATTCATTGCGATTATAACAATCGAAAAAATCATATAGCCAATCGCCATGAAAGGAACTAGTATTTGCGCTGTTGAAGCAATTCGTTTCACGTGTTTATGGCACACTAGAAATGTAGAAAACGGCAGCTAATTTATGTATAAAAAAAAGGCCACTTGCCAACATCTGAAAAAATACTTACACTCCTGTTGGGCATTAAGTTCACAGGAGGTAAA